>JAKEHA010000183.1 GCA_022615275.1 Candidatus Latescibacterota bacterium | reverse complement strand
GAGCCCGCCGCGCGCGCATGCTCGACGAAGCGCGCATCCTGGCGCGCCTCGAGCACCCCGGCATCGTTCCCGTCCACGACGTGGGTGTGCTCCCCGACGGCCGCGTTGGCTACGAAAGGACGGCGCGAACGGCCGCTTCGATTTCCGCGGCGGTGAACGGCTTCTCGACCACGCGCGTCGCTCCCAGGAGCTGGGCGCTCTGCAAGAAGACGCGGTTGCTCGGGGCGCTGATGGCAACGCACTTGGTGAGGGGGCTCTCGCGCTGGAGGTACATGATGACTTCGAGGCCGTCTTTCTCGGGCATCAGGATGTCCGCGACAACGACGTCGAAGGAATTCTTGCGAAGCGTCTCGATCGCCTCCTTACCGTCGGAGGCTTCACTCACGTCGAAACCGGCACGGGTGAGCGACTCACGCAGCATGCTGCGTATCTGCGGCTCGTCGTCCACCACCAACACACGGGGCTTCATGTCTCCCTCCTTCATCCGTGGCCCTACTCGGTAGAAGAGTCTATGCTCCGCTAGTCGCGTTTGGAAGGGGATTCGTGGAGGGCCTTTCCGGTGCTCCTCGGAGTTGCCTCTTGCAAGCCGCGGGACGGCTGTTATATTTCCCGCGAGTCCCCAAACAGGAATAGGACACCCCAACCGTTCCCATCCCGCCGCCACCAACCGCTTGGCCGGGTCTTTGCAGAAATATCGACGCATGCGAGCACCGCTCCATATTACATACGTCGGACATGCCACCTGCCTGATCGAGATGGACGGCGTACGCCTCCTGACCGACCCGGTTCTGCGCGATCGCGTCGGGCACATCCGCCGCCAGTCCAGCACCGTCGATCCGTCGTGGTCCCACGAACTCGACGCCGTGCTGATCTCGCACGCCCACTTGGACCACCTCGATCTGCCGTCCCTTCGACGCCTGGGGCGCGACGTGCGCCTGATCGCGCCGGAAGGCAGCGGCGATCTCTTGGCGCGCGACGGGTTCCGTCGCGTGGAGGAAGTGAAGCCCGGCGGGTGGACGCGAGTCGGTTCGGTCGACATCGAGGCAACACTCGCCACCCACGACGGCACGCGCTTTCCGTTCGGCCCCGAGGCCGAGACGGTCGGCTTCATCGTGCACGGGGACCGCGCCGTCTATTTCGCCGGCGACACCGATATCTTCCCCGAGATGGACGGCATACACGACGCGCTCGACGTGGCACTCCTGCCCGTGTGGGGCTGGGGACCGACACTCGGTGACGGGCACATGAATCCGCGCCGCGCCGCCGAATCGCTGACCATGCTGCGGCCGCACACCGCGATTCCCATCCACTGGGGCACCTTCGCGCCCCTCGGGATGGGCTGGCTACGCCCGCGCTTCCTGATCGATCCCCCGTACGACTTCGTCGAGCACGCCAACGATCTGGCTCCCAACGTCGACGTGCACGTCGTGCACCCGGGTAACCGGTTCCGTTTCGTCAACTAATCGGCAATAATCGGGGCCGTGGGTCGTTCGGCTCGGTCCCTCTACTCGGTGGTCCGGAGAGTAACCGCTCTGTGGGCCATCGAGGTCGGCGCCCTCTGGGTCATGGCCCGCGTGCTGCCCGGACTCTCCCTCGAAGGGTGGGGTGCGGCGGTGGCCGGGGTGGCGGCGATCGGCCTCCTGAACGCGCTCGTGCGCCCGCTGCTCCTCTATCTCACGCTCACCTTCACGGTGCTGTCCTTCGGCCTGCTCACTCTCGTGATAAACGCGGTGATCGTGTCGATTGCGGCCCTGGTGGTGCCCGGATTGCACATCGCCGAGTTCGCGACCGGCATGGTGGTGGCGCTCGGTCTCTCCGTGGTCAACACCGTCGCGGCCTCACTGCTCGCGTTCAACGACGAAGACTCCGTGTACCGTAACATCGTGCGCCGCATCGCGCGCCATCGCCACCCAATGCTCGAGGGCGCGCCTCCCGGGATCATCTTCCTGGAGATCGACGGGCTCGCCTTCGAAACCCTCGCCCGCGCGACGCGCGACGGGCACCTGCCCACGCTCGCGGGGTGGGTGCGAAGCGGATCGCATCGTGTGCTGCGTTGGGACTGCGGGGTCCCCTCGCAGACGTCGTCCAGCCAGGCCGGCATTCTCTTCGGCAACAACTTCGACATTCCGGGGTTTCGCTGGTACGAAAAGCCCGCCGGCCAGATGGTGGTGTCGAACGAGCCCTCCCACGCGGCGCACATCGAGCAGCGCGTATCGCGCGGGGCCGGTCTCTTGCGGCTGGACGGGTTGAGCGTGTGCAACATGTTCACCGGCGACGCGGAGAAGAGCGTGGCCACGATCAGCACGTTCTCGTCGCCCGCGCGCCAGGTCCGCAAGACCTCGTCGCTCTATTTTTCGTACTACGTGAGCCCCTACAACTTCACGCGCGCCCTGGTTCTCGTGCTGCGTGAGATCGCCATCGAACGGTGGGAGGCCTTTCGGCAGCACGCGCACAACGTCCAGCCGCGCGTGTCGCGCGGCGGGAGTTTCCCGCTGTTGCGCGCGATGTCGACCGTGGCCCAGCGCGAGTTGGGGACCTACACGCTCATGCGCGAGATGTTCGCCGGCGTGCCGAGCGCTTACATCACGTACGTCGGCTACGACGTCGTCGCGCACCACGCCGGCCCCGAGCGCCCCGACGCCTTGCGCATCCTCGACGACATCGACCGCCGTATCGCAGCGCTGGAACGCGCCGCGCGCGAAGCACCACGCCCGTATCGATTCGTCGTGTTGTCCGACCACGGCCAGACCGCGAGCATTCCTTTCCGCCAACGCCACGGCACCACCATCGATCAGTTGGTGCAGACCCTGGTGAGTAAGACGCGCACCGTGCGCGCATCGACGCTCGACACGGAAGGATGGGGGCACGTGAACGCGCTCCTGTCGGAAGCGATTCGCCACGACCGTCTCACCGGGCGCGCGGCCCGGCGCATCCTGCGCCGGCGCACGCGCGAGGGTTACGTCGAACTCGGCGACCGCAAGAAGCGCGAGGCCTCGAACGGCGACGTGGTGGTGTGCTCGTCGGGCAACTTGGGTCTCATCTACTTCACCGAACTCGCGGATCGTCTGACACTCGAAGCGCTGGCCGCCGATCACCCCGGTTTGATCGAGGGCCTGGTCGACCACGACGGAGTCGGCTTCGTGATGGTGCGCTCCGCGTTGCACGGGCCGGTCGCGATGGGTCGCGGCGGCGTCCACTACTTGCGCGAGCGCCGCGTCGAGGGAAGCGATCCGCTCGCGGACTACGGGCCCCATGCCGCGCCACAGCTCCTTCGCCTCGATGCGTTCCCGCACTGTGGCGACGTCGTCGTCAACGGTCGTTATCACGCCAGCACCGACGAGGTGGAGAGCTTCGAGGAGATGGTGGGAGCCCACGGCGGTTTGGGGGGCGCGCAAACCCACGGCTTCCTCGCGTATCCATCGGGATGGGCCGTGCCCGCGGAAGAGATCATCAACGCCGAGGACCTCTATCAACTCTTCGTTCGCTGGCGCGACGCGCTCGCGTCGGGTCACGATCCGTCCGCCGTACGCGTGGACGCGCTGCGGTGAATGCCGTATAGTTGACGCATGCCGCGTCCTCCCCGTCCCGATCCCGAGATCGTACGCGAGCGCGACGCACTCCGCCGCCAGGTCGACGTGCTGCGCGCCGAACTCGAAGAGTACCGAACGGCCCAGGTGCCGCTTCGCGACACCGAGCAGCGCCTGCGCGCCCTGGTCGAGCAGGCGCCGATCGTCGCGTTCGCGATCGATCGCGACGGCGTCTTTACACTCTCGGAGGGCCACGGCCTCGCCGCCCTGGGACTGAAGCCGGGGCAGGTGGTGGGACAGTCCGCGTACGAGATCTATCGCGACGTCCCTCGCATCGTCGACAATGTGCGGCGCTGCCTGGCCGGCGAATCCGTCAACGACGTCGTGCAGGTCGGCGACCTGGTGTTCGAATCGATCTACACGCCCCGACGCGACGAGCACGGCTTCGTGGCCGGCGTGTCGGGGGTGGCGTGGGACGTCACCCAGCGCGTGCGCGCGGAGGCGTCGGCCAAGGAGCTCGAGATCCAGTTGCAGCAGGCGCAGAAGATCGAGACCATCGGGACGCTGGCGGGCGGAATCGCGCACGACTTCAACAACATTCTCTCGCCCATCATCGGGTACACCGAGATCGCGATGGACCAGCTTGCGAAGGATCATCCCGCGCGCGCGGACATGGAGCAGGTGATGAACGCCTCTTTGCGAGCCAAGGAGCTGGTGCAGCAAATTCTGGTGTTCGCACGGGGCGGCAGCGATGAGCGGCGCCCGCTGCAACTGCACCTGGTGATTCACGAAGCGCTGCGCCTGGTCCGTTCGACTCTCCCGTCAACCATCGAGATCTCGCAGCGCGTCGCCACGCGCGGAGACACCGTGGTCGCCGACCCCGCGCAGATGCACCAGGTCATCATGAACTTGTGCACGAATGCGGCGCACGCGATGCGCGAGTCCGGCGGCGTTCTGCGCGTCGAGCTCACGAACGAGGACGTCGGCGAGCATGAGCCCGCGCGCGCCGGAATACATCCGGGACCGCACGTCGTCCTCACCGTGCGCGATCAGGGCGCCGGGATGGACGCCGCGACCATGGCGCGCGTGTTCGAGCCCTTCTTCACGACCAAGAAGTCGGGCGAGGGGACCGGGCTGGGGCTGTCGGTCGTGCACGGCATCGTGCGTAGCCACGGCGGCGCGGTCACGGTCGAGAGCGATCCCGGTCGCGGCTCGACGTTTCGCGTGTACCTGCCGAGCGCATCCGCTGCCGCCGAGGACGCACTGCGTCATCGGGTGGCCGAATCGCGCGGCCACGGCGAGCACGTCTTGGTCGTCGACGACGAGGCCGACGTCGCCCAGTTGCTCGAGCGAATTCTGGTCGCTCGCGGCTACCGCGTGACTTCCTTCACGTCCAGCGAGGATGCGTTGAAGGCGTTTCGTGACGACCCAACCGCATTCCGCGCCGTCATCACCGACCAGACCATGCCGCGACTGACGGGCATCGAGCTGGCGCGGCAGCTCAAGGCGCTGCAGCCCGGCGTCGCGGTGATCCTGACCACCGGTTACGGGGAGAACCTGGTCTCGGCACCCATCGGCTCGGGCGTCGACGCCGTGGCGGCGAAGCCGTTCGACGCCGCGACGCTCGCGCAGACGCTGCGTCGCACGATTGCGTCCGAGTGACGCGCTACCCTTTCAGGGCGGCGACGATTTCGTCGTTGCTCGGGAAGCGCCCCGATTTCTTCTTCGAGAACACCAGCGTCTCGCCGCTTCGAATCTCGAACGCCCCGCCCTTTCCTTTGATGAGCTCGATCTGAATGCCGGGAAATGCCCTCTCAAGCGCGGCCTTCAAACTGAAGGCCTGGGGGGTGTAGTCTCAAGGGATGCAGTACTCGATCGATACGTGCATGATCGCCTCCTTTGTCAACCGTGCCAGCATACGAAGGCGGCGTTTGCGCGTCAATCGCCCCGCGCGCTAGAATACCGCGAGTGTCCATGATCCGATCACCGCGCTCCCGCATCGTCCTGGCCCTCGCCGCGCTCGCGTTCGCCGCGTTCGCGTGGGAGATCGTGCTGCGCGTCCTAGCGCCGGTGGCGGAACCGACGCCCGGCGGGGCGCGCCACGTCGGCGCTTCGAACCCGTACCTTCGCTTCGAGTACCCGCGCGGGTACGCGGCCGAGACCGAAGCCGAGCCCGGGCTCGCCGGGATCGAGGGGCGGAACTCCTTCACGACCAATTCGTACGGCTTTCGCGGCGATTCGCTCCTCGTTCCCAAGCCCTTGCGCGAGTACCGCGTCTTCGTGGTGGGCGGGAGCACGGCCGAATGCTTCTACCTCGACGACGCCGACGACCTCGCGCGCGTGATGCAGAACGAGCTGGCCACACGCTCGGGGCCGGCACTCGCTCCGAAGGTCTACAACGTCGGAATCTCGGGCACCGCGAGCGACGACCACGTCGCCATGATCGCGCAGCGTCTCGTCCACCTCGAACCCGACGCGATCGTCGTTCTCGCGGGAGCGAACGACATGCGCCGAGCGATCCAGGGCTTCGACTACCTGCATTACGAAACCTACCCGCCGCCAAGGCGCTCCTGGTACAAGCGGCTGCTCTTGAGTTCGCAGATCGTACGGCGCCTCGCGTACGCCAGGCGCCACGCCGCCCCCGATCCCGCGAGCGTTCTCGAAACGCGCACGCTCAAGAGCGACTACGCGCGCAAGATCGCGCTGCAGAAGGCAACGCCCGAAACCGACGCCGACGTTCGCGTCGATCCGGCCGGCTACCGCGCCAACCTGCGCTCGATCGCCGGGATCGCGCGCGCGCACGGCGTCGACCTCGTCTTCGCGACCCACCCCAGCACGTGGAATTCGACCGTCGATCCGGGCGCGCGCGAGTTTCACTGGATGCGCATGTACGACGACGTGACGTACCGCGAGAACACGATGGAGGGTGCACTGGCACGGCTGAACGACGTCATGCGCGCGGTGGCCAAGGAGGACTCGCTTCTCTTGTGCGATCTCGCGCGTGCGATCCCGAAGTCGCGCGATTATTTCTACGACGATTTCCATTTCAATCGGGCCGGTGCGAGTGCCGCGGGACACGAGCTGGCCCGGGTACTCGCGCCGCGCGTATTGGCGGCGAGCGCCGCGCGAACGGCGAAGGGGGAGTGGGGCGAATGAACGACGACCCCCAGCTGGATCTTGCTGATTGCGATCGCCCCCGTGCTCGCAGATGCCTTCCTCGATCCGAAACTTCCGCTTTAACCGTCACTTAGGTCCGTTTTGGGGATTGGAATCCCTCTTGCTCGATACGGTGAAGTCGAGCCTCAGCGGGGTCGCCGGGGCTATTTGGAGGGATTCCGATGCTTCCACGTCCTGCCACGATGATCACCGCCGTCGTCGTTACGTTTGCCCTCGCCGGCGTCATGAAGCTCTCGACGCGTAGCATGACCGTCGCTCCGCAAGCCGCCGCGGACAGCAGTCGCGAAGAAGGGCCCGCGCAGTTGGATAGCTCGCGCTACCAGAGCGAGATCTCCGACCTGGAAACGGTGCTGTATCAGGAAGCGCCCCCGTCGCAGGCGGCTCCCGCTTCGACCGTCGATCCGTCGATGATCGAGGACCTTCTGCGGGCCATCGATGCGATCGAAGATCTGGCCGATCGAGGCCGCGACGAATGCGAGCAGCTTGGCGAGCCGTTCTACGACTTCGAGCAGCCGGGCGCCGAAGGCGACGCGCACATCGAGAAGTGGAACGACTTTGCGCGCACGTGGGATGAAGACGTGACCGAGGTGGCCACGCGATTGCCGTCACCGCCGACGTGGGACGCGGACCCCGCGCTGACCGCCGCCTATCAGGACGTCACCTGGGCGATTCGCGAGCTCCGCGACGCCACCATG
>JAKEHA010000182.1 GCA_022615275.1 Candidatus Latescibacterota bacterium | reverse complement strand
GGATCAGTCCGCCCTCTTCGCCCACGATCGAGAAGATGAAGTCGGTGTACGCGTCGGGAAGCCAGTTGAGCTTCTGCTCGCTGTCGCCGAAGCCCACCCCGAACAACCCGCCCGACCCGAGCGCGATCAGCGACTGCTGCACCTGCCAATTCAGGCCCGTCGACGCGTCCCCGCCCAAACCCAGGAACGTGAAGATGCGCTCGCGCACGTAGTCGTGGCGCGCCACCTGGACGGCCGCCAGCGCGGCGCCGATTCCCACGAAGGCGGCCATGTGCGCGATGCGCGCGCCTGCCACGAACATCATGACCAGCGAGATGATCACGGTCGCCGTGGCCGTCCCGAAGTTGGGCATCATGGCGATGACGCCGGCCACGACCGCGACGGCCGTGGCCGCGGGCACGAAGCCGCGCCGGAACGAGCGAAAGTCGCGCCCGGTGCGCGTGGCCCAGTAGGCCAGGAAGAACACGAGCGCGGTGCGCGCGATCTCCGAGGGCTGCAGCGTGGTGTGAATGAGGGGCAAGAGATACCAGCGGCGCGTGTCGCGAATGGTCACGCCGAACACGAACACGCCCACCATCAGCAGCACGCCCACCAGCAGCAGCATGGGCGCCGCCCGCCGATACACACGATAGTCGACACGCGACGCCAAGAACATGACCACCAGCGCCACGACGCAGCGAGCGGCGTGATTGCGCATGAGCGCGAAGTGATCGCCGAACTTTCCACCCGCGAAGAACGAGCTCGAAGAAAGCACCAGGCTGACACCCAGCGCCATCAGGAACAGCGTCACCACCAGCAGCCGGGGGTCCATCCCCAGGCGCAGGATGTCCGGACCGTTGGCGGCGGCGGCGGTGGTGCGGGTGGTGGACTCCATGCGCTCCTCTTCCTACAGTGCGTTGACGCTCGCGCGGAACACTTCGCCGCGCTCCCGGTAGTTTTTGAACATGTCGAAGCTCGCGCACGCGGGCGCGAGCAGCACGGTGTCGCCCGGCTGCGCCGACGCGCGCGCCGTGCGCACCGCGGTGGCCATGTCGGCGGCTTCCGTCATCTCGACCCGACCCGACAACGCGCGCGCGATGACCGGGCGCGCTTCGCCGATCAACACCACGCGCCGCGTCGTCTTCAGGTGCGGCAGAAGGGCGGCGAAATCGCCCTCCTTGTCGCGTCCGCCCAGGATCAAGACCACGGGGCCCTCGATGCTAGCCAGGCTCTTCGCGGTGGCGTCGACGTTGGTCGCCTTGGAATCGTTGATGTAGGCCACTCCGTCGACCACGCGCACCAGCTCCATCCGGTGCGGGAGCGGGCGGTACCCGCGCAACGCCTTGCGCATCGCTTCCAGCGAGATCTCGAACGGGATCACCGCACCCACCGACGCAAGCGCGTTCTCCAGGTTGTGCACACCGACGGGCGTGAACTCGCCGCGCTTGATCACGGCGTCGCGCTTTCCTTTCCACACGCGCACGATTGCTTCCCCGTCGAAGTACACGCCGGTGTCGAGGACGCGTTGCGAGCTGAACGGCACCGCGGGCCCCGGGTGCCGCGCCGCCAGACCCTCCGCTACGGCATCCTCGGCGTTGTACACGTAGTACGTCTCGGCCCCCGCGCGATTCAAGATGCGCGCCTTCGACGCCGCGTACTCGTCAAAGGAATGATGGTAGCGATCCAGGTGATCCGGTGTGATGTTCAGGAGCACGGCGACGTCGACGCGGAACCGGTCGATGGTATCGAGCTGAAAGCTGGATAGCTCGAGCACCAGCGTGTCGGGATCTCGCTCGCGCAGCACATCCGCGAGCGGGGTCCCGACGTTCCCGGCCACCACGGCGTCGACGCCGCCCGCCTTCAAGAGATCTCCGATCACGCCCACGGTCGTGGACTTGCCGTTGGTCCCGGTGACACCCACGATGCGCGCGCGTGTGTAGCGATACGCGGCTTCGATCTCGCCCATCACGGGTACGCGCGACTCGCGTGCGGCCGCGAGCACCGCGTGCTCGGACGGTACCCCTGGGCTCACGACCACGCAGTCGCTGGACGAGGCGACCGCGACCGCGCGCTCTTTCGAGACGACTTCGATGGCCGGAGATGACCGCGCCGCGTCGCTGGCGCGGAACCCGTCCAGGACGGCCGCGTCGTCGTCGAAAACGGCTACGCGCTTGCCGTCGCGCGCGAGCAGGAGACTTATCGCCAGCCCGCTGCGCGCCATGCCCAGCACGAAGAAGCGCGAGTATCCCGAGAATCCGGCCATGCGTCGTTCCTATTGCAGTTTGAGCGTGCTCAAACTCAGGAGCACCAGCAGCGCGCCCACGATCCAGAAGCGCACCACGACCTTGTTCTCGTGCCACCCCGACAACTCGAAATGATGGTGCAGCGGCGACATTTTGAAGATGCGCCGGCGCGTCAGCTTGAAGGACGTCACCTGGATCATGACGCTCAACGCTTCGGCCACGAACACGCCGCCGATGATCACCAGCAAGAGCTCGCGCTTGAGCAGTACCGCCACCACGCCCAGCGAGCCCCCGAGCGCCAGCGAGCCGGTGTCGCCCATGAACACTTGCGCGGGGTGCGCGTTGTACCAGAGGAATCCCAGCGACGCTCCCACCACCGCCATGCAATACACGGCCAGCTCGCCGCTTCCCTCCAGGTACATGATGTTCAAGTAGTCCGAGAACACGCGGTGTCCGCTCACATAGGACAAACCCGCGAAGGCGAGAAAACAGAATGCGCATAGCCCGATGGCCAGTCCGTCGATGCCGTCGGCCAGGTTGACGGCATTGCTCGCCCCCGTCACCACCAACGCCACCAATAAGATGAAGAAGAAGCCGAAGTTGATAAACAGACCCTTCGCGAAGGGAATGCTGGTCAGCGTGCCCGCGTCCTTGGCAATCGGGCTGAAGTAAAGGAACGCCCCGAGCGCCAGCCCCAGGGACATCTGGCCGATCAGCTTGTAGCGCCCCACCAGTCCCTTGGGGCGCCGCCTGACCACGCGCAGGTAGTCGTCGATGAAACCGATGGCACCCGTCCACAGGGTGGTAAGGAGCGCGATCTGCACGTAGCGGTTGGCGAGGTTGCACCACAGCAACGACGGGACGATGATCGACGACAGGATCAGCAGGCCGCCCATGGTGGGCGTGCCCGCCTTCGCCTGGTGGGTCTTGGGCCCTTCCTCGCGGATCACTTGGTACATCTGCGTGCGCCGCAAGAGACGAATCAACGCCGGCCCCAGCACGAAGCTGATCAAGAGCGCGGTCGCCATGGCGTACGCCGACCGAAACGTGATGTACCGGAAGACGTTGAACACCGATATCTCGGTGTGCAGGGGATACAGAAGGTGGTACAGCATCGGGTGGGGTCCTCCGCTCCGGTTTCGCTACGCGCGTCGCGCGAGCGCTTCCACCAGTCCGGCCATGAATTCATCGAGTTTCATCGCGCGCGATCCTTTGACCAGCACGGCGTCGCCGTCGCGAGTCTCGCGCGCGACCGCCGCCGTCAATGCGGCCACCTCGCCGTGCGACTCGAACGCGAAATCGGGACGACGCGCGCGCGCGGCCGCGGCCACGACGGCGCCTTGTTCGCCCATCCAGTACACCTTGTCGATCGAGAGCGAGGCGGCCGCGTCGCCGACACTCGCGTGGAGCGCGTCCGTCTCCGCGCCCAGCTCTTTCATGTCGCCCAGCACGGCCAGACGGCGCGCGGCCGGCAACGCCGCCAGCATCTCAAGCGATTGTTTCATGCTGGCCGGGCTTGCGTTGTACGACTCGTCGATGACGGTCACACCCGCCGCCACGTGGATACGTCCCCGACCCGGCGTGGGCCGCACGGACTCCAGCGCCTCGCGCATGCGTTTCGCGTCGACGCCGCAGATATCGCCCACGGCGAATGCCGCGCACGCGTTCATGGCGTAGTAGTCGCCCACGGCCGAGAGGCTCAAGGGCTCCCCGTTTACGGTGAAACGGAGGAGCCCCTTGGAGAACGCGACGTTCCCCAGCCTGAAATCGGCCGCCGGCGAGCGGCCGAAGCTGAACACTCTTCCCTGCGCTTTGGCGTCCAGCTTCTCGAAGGACTCGTCGTCGCGCGGAAGCACCGCGGCGCCGCCGCGGAAGAGGTGCCGCAAGAGCGACCCTTTTTCCTCGGCGATGGCGGCGCGGGACCCGAAGTAGCCCACGTGCGCATCGCCGATGTTCGTGATGACGGCGACATCGGGTATCAGCAGACCACCCAGCGCGTCGATCTCGCCCCGGTGGTTGGTGCCGACTTCGCACACCAGGTATTCGCAGCGTTCGTCCGCGTCCAGTACGGTGAGCGGCACGCCCACCAGGCTGTTCAGATTGCCGACGTTGGCATGTACGCGATATTGCGTGCGTAACACAGAGCGCGCGAGCTCCTTGGTCGTGGTCTTGCCCCCGCTTCCGGTGATGGCGACCACGCGCGCACCGAGGTGGCGGCGATACGCGCGCGCGAGCTCGAAGAGCGCACGGCGCGTATCGCCTACGAGCAGACATGGGACACCATCCGTCGTGAGCGAGTCGGCGACGGACGGGTCGGAAACGACGACGGCGGGGCTGCCCGCCACATGGGCCTCGCGCGCGAAGGCGTGTCCGTCGACGCGCTCGCCTTTCAGGGCGAAGAACAGACGCCCCGCGCATTCCGCGCGATGGTCGACGACGGCACCCAGCCAGACCGCGTCCGCCGGCAGGTGCGCGCGCACCAGCTCGCCGGCCGCTTCCAACGCGTCGCGAACCCATTCCAACGTTCGAAGACTGCTGCGCATGGTCAGGGCGCCGGCCACGATGCGAGCGCCTCCTTCGCCTGTTCGCGATCGCTGAACGGTTGCTTCTCGGTGCCCATGATCTGGTAGTCCTCGTGTCCCTTGCCCAGCAGCGCGACCAGGTCGCCCGGGCGCGCCTGCACGATGGCGGTACGAATCGCGCGCGCGCGATCCAACTCGACCACGACGTCGTGCACGCGCTCGATGCCGGCGCGAATATCGTCGATAATATCCTCGACGCGCTCGCTGCGCGGGTTGTCGGTGGTGAGAAACACGCGGTCGCTCGCGCGCGCCGCGATCGCACCCATGACGGGGCGCTTGCTCTTGTCGCGATCGCCGCCGCAGCCGAACACGGTGACGAGGCGATGGGGGCGCAAGCCCAGACAGGTCGCGAGCACGCGTTCGAAGCCGTCCGGCGTGTGTGCATAGTCGACCACGACCACCGGCTTGGATCCGCCCCCGAGGGCTTCGAAGCGACCCGGGACGCCGTCCACCGCCTTCAGTCCCGCGCGAATATGCTCGAGCGATACGCCGGCGGCGAAGGCGCCCGCGGCCGCGACCGCGGCGTTGGCGGGCACGAAGCCGCCCAGGAGCTTCATCGTCACGCGCAGCGTTTCGCCCCCCGGAACGGCCAGCGCGAAGCGCGTTCCCGAAAGCGACACGTCGACCTCGTGCACGCGCCAGTCGCAGCCGGGCCCCGCACCGACCGCGATCTTCTGGCCTCGGAAGGCGTCGCCGATCTCACGCGCGTTGGCGTCGTCGGCCCAGTAGACCAGGGTGCCGTTCGGCTTGTGACGACCCGCCGCGACGAGCGAATAACAGAACTCCGCCTTCGCCGCCTTGTAGTCGTCCATCGTCTTGTGAAAATCGAGGTGGTCATGCGTTACGTTCGTAAGTATCCCGACGTTAAAATCTAGCCCCCATACTCGATGTTGCCGCACCGCATGAGAACTGACCTCCATGACCACCCCGAAACAGTTCTGGTCGCGCATGGCGCGGAACCAGGAATGCAGCGTGACGGCGTCGGGTGTCGTGTGCGGGTCGCGCACCAGTTGTTCGACGCCGTGGCCGAGCGTGCCGATGATTCCCATCCGGCGCCCGGCGCATTGAAAGATCGATCGCAGCAAATACGTGGTCGACGTCTTGCCGTTGGTCCCGGTTACGCCGCACAGGAACAGGTCGCGCGCGGGGTCGCCGTGGAAGCGCGCGGCCATCAAGGCCAGCGCCTGCGCGGAGTTGGTGACCACGAGCGCGGGAACACGCCCGCCCGGATGCGCGCGTTCGAGCACCACCGCGACCGCACCTCGCGCGACCGCGTCCTCGACGAAGTCGTGACCGTCGCTCGCGGTGCCGCGCACGGCGACGAAAACGTCGCCCGGCTCGAGCGCGCGCGTGTCCACCGCGATCCCGCGCACCGCGAGAGCGCGCGCCGGTTCGTCGAGCGGAGCGACCGCGAGGGGACCCGCCGCGTCGGCCAGCGAGCCGAATGTCACCGTGCGCGTCTCCATGGCTTCCTCCGCGACCGTCATGGCCGCGATCCCCGGGCGGTTGGGTTGTGCGCGGCCACGACCCCCGCGGCCCGCGAGCTCGCTGCGCGCGCTTCGCGCGTGCGCGTTGTGTCGTCGCCGCCGTCGTCGCCGGGACGGACCGCCTCGCGATAGTTCGTGCGCAGCCGCCGGTTGCTTTCTACCCCGGTCTTCTCCATTCCCGACGCATCCATAACGAACAGGCGCACGACGCCGTCGCGATCCATGGGCGAGCCCGGCACGGGGTCCTGCGCGACCACGCGCCCCACGTCGCCCGAGACCAGTACGTTGGCGCCCAGCCGGCGCGCCGCCGAAAGCGCGGCCTCGCGGTCCATGCGCAGAAAATTGGGAGCCGTGGCGCTGCGTCCCTCCAGCGAAGCGACGCGCAGCGTTTCCAGCGAGAGCACGTCGTCGAACCACGAGGTGGACGTGGCCAGGGCCCGGCAAATGCGCGCGAATACCGGCGCCGCCGAGTCGCCGCCGAAGCGCGCGGCCCACTTGGGCTCGTCCAGCATGACGATGGCGGCGATCTTCGGCTTTTCGTAGGGCGCGAATCCGACGAAGCTCGACACGTAGCGGTGCGCGAGGTATCCGCGGTTGCCGGCCTTCTGCGCGGTCCCGGTCTTGCCGGCCACGCGCATGAACTCGAGACGGGCCGCTTGCGCGGTACCGTCCTCGACCACGCGCAGGCACATCGCGCGCAGCGTGGCCGCGGTTTCCTTCGATACCACGCGCCGCACCACCACGGGTTCGGAGCGCGAGGTCTCGCCGGTGGCGGGATCCGCCACACCGCGCACCAGCCGCGGCATCATCATGACGCCGTCGTTGGCGACGGCCGCGAACGCGTTCAGGATCTGAATCGGCGTCACCGCCACTTCCTGGCCGAAGGCCATGGTGGCCTTGGTGCGCGCCGACCAGCGCTCGATGGGCGGCACCAGTCCCGCCGACTCGCCCGGTAGACCGATGCCCGACTTGGATCCGAATCCGAACAAGCGCGCGTAACCGTATAGGTCGCCGGGCTGCAAGTACGACGATGCCTTCGCCATCACGATATTACTCGAGTACGTGAAGGCCTCGTCGATGGTGAGCCAGCGGTGCGGGTGCGGATCGCGAATGGTGGCGACCCCGACGTCGGCCCTGCCGTCCTCGGCGTCGAACGAATCCGCCGGCGTCACGCGCGTCTTGTCCAGGAGCGCCGCCGTCGTCACCAACTTGAACGTCGATCCCGGCTCGTACACGTGCGACACGCTGCGCAAGGTCCACAGCGAGTCGGCGCGCGAGGCGCGCTCGCGGTTCGCGATCGACGGCAGCTCGGCCAGCGCCAGCACGTCGCCGGTCGCGATTTCCATCACGATCACGGCCCCGCCGCGCGCGTCGAACTCCTCCACCGCGCGCCGCAGCTCGGTCTCGGCCACGTCCTGCACGGTCGCGTCGATGGTCAGGTACACGTGCTTGCCGTCGACGGGCTTTTCGTCGACCTGCGTGTAGTAGCGGTCGCTCCTGTAGGCGCCGTTGCGCACCACGGTCTCGCGCCCGTCGGTCCCGCGCAACGCGCGGTCGTACGCGGCCTCGACCCCGGAGAGCCCGCCGTTCTCGCGGCTCACGAAGCCGATCACCTTGCTGCCGACGGCGTCGTACGGGTAGATGCGGTTGGCCTTGAGCTCCACGACCACGCCGTCGAGCTTCGCGAGCTCGCGGCGGGTGGCTTCGGGCAGCACGGCGTCGTGCTTGACGTAGACGAAGGACTTGCGCGAGCGCAGTTTGTCGCGCACGGAGCGCGCCGAGACGCCCAGCGCGCGCGCGAGCGTGCGCACGACCGCGTTCGCGTCGTCGACGCGCGCGGGCTGGATCGCCACCGACGAGCGGCGGATGTTCATGGCCAGCGGCCGCCCTTCGCGGTCGAAGATGCCGCCGCGGTCGGCCGCGACGGCGCGCGGCGCCACCCGCTGTTTCTCCGCTATGTCACGGTATTCGTCGTGACGAACGTATTGGACTTGGACGAGACGCACCCACAGCACCAGCACGGCGAGTCCGAACATCCCACCCACGACGCACAACCGCCGCTTTTGGTCGCGGATCGTCATCGACGCATCACCTGGGAGAGTTCGCTGGTGCCGGCGCCGAGCACGCGGTCGACCCGCACGGACGCTTCCGGTCGCGCGACGTCGCGCAGCACGGGACCGTCGACGGCGACGCGCACGACGTCGCTCTGCGTCGCACCCACCAGCCCGAGGCTTTCCTCGCAGTGCCGCGACACCCGCGACTTGGACGTCATGGTGGCGTAGCGCGCGGTAAGCACGCCGATGCGCTCGCGGACTAGGAGCTCCTCGCGCTTGCGCGCGGCGACGTCTTCCATGAGGCTCGAGGTGTAGACCTGGGTCGACACGTACCCGAGCAAGAGTACGGCGAAGGTCGCGTAGGCCATCACCATCATGGGCGCACCCAGTTTGCCGGCCAGCGCGTCGAGCAGAAACTGCCCCGCGACCAACATGCGATGCCGGCGTTTCATTGCACGCGCCCCCCGCGAACGCGCGAGCCGTTGGCGATCGTGGCGGCCGCGCGCAAGGTGGCGCTGCGCGCGCGCGGGTTGGACGCAATCTCCTGCTGCGACGCGCGCACGCCTCGTCTCGTCAATACCTCGACCCGCGGAACCCGGCCACACACGCACACCGGGACGTTGGGAGGGCATACACACGCCGACGCCGCGTCGCGCAGGAACGTCTTCACCATGCGGTCCTCGAGCGAGTGGTAGCTCAATACCACCAAGCGTCCGTTCGGATTGAGCACGTCGAGCACACCGTCCAGGAACGCGCGCAGGACATCGAGTTCGCGATTGACCGCGATGCGCACGGCCTGGAAGACGCGCGACAGTTCGGCCGGGGCCGTCTCGCGACCCAGCGCAGCCGCCACGGCGGCGCGCAGATCCGAGGTCGTGGAGAGAGTGCCCGCCGCGGCCGCGCGTGCAATCGCGCGCGCGACCCGGCGGGCCTGGCGGACTTCTCCGAACTCGCGCAAGAGCGACGCGATCGCGTCGGCATCCAGGCGCGATAGCAACTGCGCGGCGGTCTCGCCCTCGCGGCCCATGCGCATGTCGAGCGGGCCTTGCGCCGAGTACGCGAAGCCGCGCGCGGGGTCGTCGAGCTGGGGACTCGAGAAGCCGAGGTCGAGGAGAATGCCGTCGACTTTGCCCTCGCCCACGAGCACGTGTTCGAAATCGGAGTAGAGTCCGCGCACCAGGCGCACGCGGTCCGCGTAACCGCGCAGGCGCGCGGCACTGGCTTCCAGCGCGGTCGCGTCGCGATCGACGCCGATGAGACGCACGTCGGGGCGGGCGGCCAGGATCGCTTGTGCGTGGCCGCCGAAGCCGACCGTGCCGTCCACGACGACACGCGTGTGCTCGTGGAGCAGGTAGCGCACCACCTCGTCAACCATCACCGGCAGGTGCCGCATCGCATCATCCTTGCGCGCCAGCGCGCCCGACCATCCGTATGGAACGACCACCATCATCATGCGTTGCGCCTAAAAGAACGTGTTGTTGATGTGCTTGAACGCCTTCGCCATCTCGGCGTAACGACGCTCGATGTGCTTGGGACTCCACACCTCGACGCACGAGCTCATATGAATGACGACCACGGTGCTTTCGAGCTGGCACCGGTCGCGCAGGCTCTTGGGCAGAATCAACCGCCCCTGCGCGTCGGCCACCACGGTCTCGCGATGGAGTTGTACAAAACGCACGAAGTCGCGCTTCAAATCGCCGGGGGCCTGGCTCAAGAAGCGGCGCTCGTACTCGTCCCACTGGGCGGTGGTGCGGACCTCCAGGAAGGGCGGGTCCTCGATATTGGGCAGAAGATGGAGACGATCGCCCTTCTTGAGCTTCAATAGCTCGCGAACGGGGCGCGCGAGCTGGAGCCGGCCCTTGGGGTCGATGCCGTGGACGTGTTTCTCGCCGAAGCTGCCCTGCATGAGCAAAGCCTAACTCGTTGGAAACATTACTATTTAGAATAGATTTAGGGAACTTGCACCACTTGAAGGCGCATTCTATGGACTTTTAGGGATAGTGGTCAAGGGAAAATCCTATACCAGGGATAATTCTCCCCAGGCCGCTCGCGCGGACCCCAACCGGCACGAAAGAGGGGTGGAATTAGGAGGGCTTCGATGCCACGACGCACGCGGTCGCGGCCAGCGCGCCCACACCCGGTGTCCGCTCCCAGGTTCGTTCGAGAACGGTCCACGGCCCGTACCACGAATCGGGTGTGCTCTTGAGCATGAAGAGGAAGTGCGAGACGGCATTCACGCGAAAACCGGCGCCTTCCAGCAACGCCACGATCTCGCGATCGGGCAGCGGCCGGTGATAGCGATAGGGATGGTAGTCGTCCCGTTTGGTCCCCAGGTCGGGGTAGCACATCGACGGCAGGCGGGCGCGAAGCCAGCGATGGCGGACCGCGACGCGCTTGGCGCGCTCGACCAGACTCGCGTGGTTGGGCGTCGAGAGCACGATGCGACCGCCGGGACGCAGCACGCGGAAGCATTCGGCCATCGCGCGCGGACGGTCCTCGGCGAAGATGTGCTCGAAGGTCTCGACCAGCGTCACGTGGTCGAAGCGCGCGTTGCCGAAGGGGAGCGCGCGCGCGTCGGCGCCGGCCACGTCGAAGGGAATGCGGTTGAATTCGGCGATGCGCTTCCCCACCACGAACGGGTCCGGCACGATGTCGACGCCCACGGCGTGGAAACCGAGCGCGTTGAGCGCCATGACGTTGAATCCCCAGGCCGAGCCCACGTCGAGGACGCGCCGCCCGGCCGCGAGCTCCAGGTGCCGGTCCACTTCCATGAAGCGGCGCATCATCATGTGGCGGCGCGCGCGCGAGCCCAAATACCAGTGGCGCAGAAGATCGGGCATCTCCTCGCGCGCGAGATCGGATGGGACGGCGATTTCTGGAAGCACGGGCGTCACGGGACCACCGTCAGTTCGTACAGCACGTAGTGGAACACCCCCGGCTTGCGAATGCCGAGATTGCGTACTTCGGCGGCGTATACACGCTCGAAACGGTGCCCGCCGATCACGTTCCCCTGGAAGCGATCCGCCTGGTGATCGCGATCGACGAAGAAATCCACGCGCGGGTACCCGGGCACATCGAAGTAGAGCCCGCGCGCGACGATGTCTTCGTAGTCGTGCGCCTCACGCAGCTTCCCCGTCTCCGGTTCGACCAACCCGCCTAGGTCGAGAACTCGCCGCTGCGAGTAGAACGCGAGGTAGCCGATGTCGGCGGCCGCCACCACCGCCTCGGGCGGCGAATTATCGCGCAGGAACAAGGCGAGGTCGGTCATCGGCCCGGTCAAGTCCGCGCTGAAGGCGCGCGAGGGCGGGAGCACGACGCGCACGTACAGCGCCGCGTTGATCGCGACCGCGATCACGGCGGCCGCCAGCGCCACGCGCTGCGCGCGCCCGTCCGCGACGTGTTCCAGGGACCGCCAGCCGACCACGCACACCGCGGGCGTGATCAGCAAGAGGTAGCGCGAGAGCACTTGAATGTCGAACGCCACGTAGGCCACGGGAAGCGCCAGCGTCCACAGGACGCAGAAACGCAGCGCCGGATCGAAGACGATCGCGCGGCGCCGCGAAAGTGTCAGGTCCGCGAGCATGGCGAACACCGCGACCGCCTGCGTCCCCAGGACGATCTTGGCGATGGGCACGAACTTGGCGAGAAACACGAGCGGATCCGTGATCACGCCCCCGCTCTTGGCACCCGCGGTGTTGGGCAGGAAGCTCCCGAGGTGCCATTTCGCGAACAGGAGCCAGGGCAAGAGCAGCACGCCGGCCACCGCGAGCGCGACGGCGACCGTGCGCAGCGGCGGCCGCGGGCGCGCAAGAACGGCGGCGGCGCAATACACCGGAATCGCGAGGTACAACTCGGGTCGCAGCAACGCGCCGATCGCAACCATGGCGCCGAAACGCGCAGCCCCCGCGCTGCTCTCCAGCGCGCGCAACGAAGTGAGGGCCACCGCGGCCGCGGCCAGCGTCGCGGCCGACGACT
>JAKEHA010000181.1 GCA_022615275.1 Candidatus Latescibacterota bacterium | reverse complement strand
TCCGGGTGTTCGCTCATAAATTCTGACGCGCAAGCCTCGGCGAGTGGGCGCACGGTTTCTGCACGCCGGGCGATCTCACGGTCCTGCGAACGGCACTCGCGGCCGCCGAGCAAGTGACGCTCTTGGGGGCCGATGATCGCGAACGATCGATAGAGGACGCGAGCGCGCTTCCTACGATCTTCCCGCTGCCCGTTTAGATGCCGTCGGATACCTCAGCGAAGTCGCGCCGGGCTCGGCTCACCGAGATCTGCCGGTCGCTTCCTGAAGTGGAAGCGAGCAGCCGCACCGGGCGCCACATCAAGTTCACGGTCCGCGGACGCACAGTCGCCTACTACCTCGACGATCACCACGGCGATGGTATGAAGGCGCTCAACTGCAAGGCGCCGCCCGGCATGCGAGACACGATCGTCGCTTCCGACAAGGAACGGTTCTTCGTCCCGCCTTATCTCGGTGCGCGCGGTTGGATAGGTCTTCGCCTTGACCTCGAGTACCTCGACTGGCGCGAGGTGACGCAGTTCGTTACCGACAGCTACCGGCTCGTCGCGCCGAAGACGCTCGTCCGCAAGCTCGGTTAAAGCTCAACGATTCCGGCGTCGCCGTCCACGGTGATCGTCTGGCCGTCTTTGATGGCCGTCGTTGCTTCCTGTGTGCCGAATACGGCAGGTATGCCGAACTCGCGCGCGATAACGGCCGCGTGCTGCCATGTCGCTCCTCGATCGAGAACGATGGCGCCAAGCAGGGGGAAGATCGGCGTCCACGATGGGCCGCTGTCGATACAAACCAGGACGTCTCCATCGCTCACGTCCGGCGGCTCGAAGGAGCGCACGACCACGCGCGCGCGTCCCTTGTAGCGTCCGGCCGATGCGCAAACGCCGCGGAGGAGGGCACCGTCGAGTCCCTGTCCTTCGGCCTCCATCGACTCGCCTTTCTCGACGGCGCCGCTGCCGATCGTGCGCGGTGGGTCGAACGCCTCTTGCTGCTTGAACCTCTCGCGCCGCGCGCGAACCTCGTCGCGCACGTCGTCCTGGTCGCGCAGCTCATCCAGGGCCATGTGAAGGACGTCGTAGGGATCGTCCAGTTTCCCGTCGGAAACCAAACGCCTGCCGACGACGTCGGCCGCTTCGCGCATGACGCCCGCAGCGGACGAGTCCATCCAATGGTTGTGATCCTCCATCGTCAATGCGTTGCGGATCGCCTGTTGACGCGCGGTCTCGAAACGCTGTAGCCGTTCCGGGTCCGACCGGAGACCTCTCTGGATCCTCTGCAGGAGGCGCTGGCGCTCGTGCGAAGCCGTCTTCTCCCGGTGCGTCAACGTCTCCTGGTCGGCGGTCGCGTACGCGGCGATCATCCCGAGCGGCACATCGGGTCGCATGTTCCAGGTCGGCGCGCCCATCGTCACGGCCGAGCCCCATCCCTGGCCGGTGCGAAGACCGTAATGCCGGAGAAGTGTGCGGAACGAGGTCCAGAACTTCTGGAAGAGGGGTTGGTCGGGATGGCCCCGGAGTTCGCTCAGGTCTGCCGAAGAGACTGCCGCCAGGAGCTCGTCATCGTCGGCGGCCAGCGAAGCGAGCGCCCGAAGGCGCCGCGTTAGCTTCGTTACCTCATTCGCGGTCCCACTCAGCAGGATGCCCGCACGCTCGGCCGGTTCGCCCGTGAGCTCGTGGAAGATGGTGGGCCAGTCGAGCGGGGTGCCGCTGAAGACCATGCGCCAGTGGAGATCGCCCATGATCCGTCCGTGCGCGTCGATCGCCTCTTCGAGATGTGCAAGCAGCTCGGGAAGGGGAGCCGCCGGGCGCGGATGTTTGCGCAGTCCATCGACGAGATCTACCACCTCAGGGCGTATCACTTTGATGTAGTAACCGCCGGGAAAGGTTGCGGCTTTGCGCTGGAAGCGGGCAAGCCGCTCGTCTGCGCCGGTCAGGTCACTCGGTGGTCGGTTGAACACCCAGCCGTCGATGACGCGTACGACGTGCTCGCGCGAATAAGGAACCCCGGTCTCTTCGAAGCAGATCCGCTTGTGCCGGTACATGACATGAAGGACGTCCTCGTACAGACGCGTGACCGGGCCGCCCATGTAGCGGCTCCACGCGTAGCTCTCGTCGGCCGGATCTTCCCAGCGAAGCTCGAAAGGCACATCGACGAGCTTACGGGCATGATGTGGATTCGACACGAGGAGGATTCACATGGCCACATTCGCGATATTGGTGACGAGTAAGGGCGACATCCGCGTGCGTTTACTCGAGGAAGAGGCGCCGAACACCGTCGAGAACTTCGTCGGTCTCGCAACAGGTTCGCGGGAATGGGTTCACCCGGAGACCGGTGACAAGAAGACAGGCGAGTCGCTCTACGCGGGCACGATATTCCACCGCGTCATCCCTAACTTCATGATCCAAGGCGGCGACCCGACTGGAACCGGTCGAGGCGGACCGGGTTACAAGTTTGCGGACGAAGTGGGAACCGGCTCCTTCGACGGGCCCGGTTACCTGGCGATGGCCAACTCCGGGCCGAACACGAACGGGTGCCAGTTCTTCATCACCGTCGCGTCAACGCCGCACCTGACGGGCAAGCACACGATCTTCGGTGAGGTCGTCGAGGGCCAGGACATCGCGGACGCGATCTCGAAACTTCCTACGTCACAGGACCGGCCGCACGACGATGTTGTTCTTCAGGAAGTGCGCATCGAGCGGTGTTAGGCGCCCAGCATCTGCGCCAGCAGACGCCC
>JAKEHA010000180.1 GCA_022615275.1 Candidatus Latescibacterota bacterium | reverse complement strand
GTTGGAAGACCAGCCGGTATCCGCTTTCGGGCCACGCCGACGACGGCGGCGACGCGGCGGCGTTCGTGCGCGTGTACCGCAACGGCGCGTTGGTGGACTCGGTGTCGACGTTCTTGAGCGACGACTTCGAGGTCGACGTTCCGTTGGTGCCGGGCCGCAACGACCTGGTGGCGGTCCTGCGCGACGCCGCCTTCAACACGAGTCCGTCTTCCAACACGGTGACGGTCACGTTCGACACCGGCGCGGGCTTCTTCGCCCCCGCGCCCTTCGGCGCGGGCGACGCCTTCGACATCAACGCCAACGGCACCGCGAGCCGCTGCACGCTCCGGCTCTTCGATCTGACCGGCGATCTGGTCGTGATCCTCGAGGACGACACCGCGCAGCAGTACTACTCGTTCGCGTGGGACGGTCTCAACGGGAGCGGAAAGAACGTCAAGAAGGGACCGCTGGTCGCGGTCGCCTCGCTCGAATACCCGGACGGCGCGCACGACGTGTTTCGCGAAGTGTTCCTCTACGACCCGGACGCACCATGACGACGCGCACCGGGATTCTCTTATCGATAGCGCTCTTGATCGCGCTCTCTCCGGCGCGCGCGCGAGCCGAGTCGTCGCCGGGGGGCGCGTTTCGGTTGCCCGCGTACGGCGCGCGCGGCTGGGGCATGGGGGGCGCGTTCATAGTTCGCGTCGACGACGAGAGCGCGGTGGACTGGAACCCCGCCGGCCTCGGGGTCGCCCCCCGCACGGCGGGTGCGTCCTACCTGCAGCTCGTGGAAGGCGTCCCGGCGGGACAGTCGCAGATCGTGTTCACCATGCCGCTCACGCGCGATCGCCACGAGAACGGTGCCGCGCGCCACGCGGTGGGCGCGATGTTCACCAACCTGTCCACCGACGTCGTGGGCGGCGAGTCGTACACGGAGAACTACTTGCGGCTCGCCTACGCGCTGACACCCGAGCCCCTGGTTTCGTTCGGGCTCTCGGCTACCGGGTTCATGTCATCGAGCGGCGTTCCCGGCTTCGACGCGTGGGGGACGAGTTTCGATTTTTCGGGGACGTTGTCGCTCTCGCGCGCGTGGTCGATGGCGCTGGTCGCGCGCGATGTGTTCTCGCGCTACAGCTACGACGACGCTCGCGACTACGAGAAGGAGCCGCAGTACGTGCTCGGGCTCGCGTGGGAGCGGCCGTCGTGGTTCGCGGTGGAAGGCAACGTCGTGCGCAGCTACGGCGCGTGGTCGCGCGCCTCGCTGGGCGTGGAGAGCGAGTACTTCCTCTCGCACCTCGCGCTGCGAGGCGGTATCGCGTGGCTCTCGGCCGGGGAAACGCGCGCGGTGCCCTCGTTCGGCGCGAGCGTGCGCGCGCTCTCGAACCGCCTCACGCTCCACTACGGCGCCACCCTCGACGAAGACGACGCGTTCGGGCGCACGCACCGCATCTCGCTCGCGGTCGGTATTTGATCTATCGGGTTGCCGCCGCGCCGCGGCCGGCCCGACTTCCGGCACGACGCGCGATCGCGGCCAGCGCCGACGCGGCCAGCACGCACATCACCGGCTCGATGGGGATGCGCGATCGCAGCGATCCGTAGAACACCATCGCCACCGCCGTGTGCACCACGATGGTACCGAGGAAAAGCGACAGCTCCCGCCAGCGGCGGAAGGTCGCGACCGCGCCGAGCACGAACAACGGCACCACCACGACCGCATACGCGAATCCCACGTCGACCTCGGCGGCCAGGCGCCCCAGCGTCGAGTCCTTGCTCCACCACCAACCGCTCTTGACGCCGCTCAAGCCCATGTCGCTGTGCACGCGCCAGAAGCGGACCAGCTTCCAGAACACGAGGCGCGGGACGTCGCTGGTGTGCGCGCGCAGGTAATCGCGCCCCAGCTCGAACGCGAGGCGATCGCGCGTGAACTCGTCGAGTTCCGTCATCTCGTCGAAACGCGGCAACACCTCCAAGGGTGCGGCACCGCCGCGCCACTGGGGAACGCTGGACACTTTCTCGTTGTTGCCCTGCAGAAACGTGACGCCGCCGTGCGTCGTCAGAACCCATCCGCCCACCACCGAGGCGTTGCGCGCGTACCACGGCAGGACGACGAGCGCGAAGGCGGCGGTTGCGAACGCTCCCCGCACCAGACGCGCGCGCCACGAAACACCCGCCCACGCGAGCAGCGCCGCCAGCACCCATTCGAACATCGGCAAACCGGTGGGGCGCGCGAGGGTGGCGAGCGCGAGCAGCACGCCGGTTGCAGCCGCGCGCAGGAGCGACGCGGCCAGCGTGCGAGGGTCGCGGGCGCACAGGAGTGCGGCCAAGAGCAGCACGATGTACAGGTTCTCGGTCAGCAGATATCCCGACATGAAGATGAGGAAGGGATTGAGCGCGGCGAGTGCCGCGGCGACGAGTGACACGGTTTCGCCGAAATAGCGGCGAGCCAGAAGGCCGGTGAGCGCGACCACCGCCACACCGAGGATCGCTTGCACGACGCGACCCGCGCGCGGGCTCTCCCCCGCGATCGCGTAGGTCGCCGCGAGAAACATCGGATAGCCGGGCGGGCGGCGCGCGGTCGGGGTTCCCTCGAAGGAGGCGAAGCCGTCGCCTTCGAGCAGGTTGACCGCGATCGCGTGGTAGTCGGCTTCGTCGGCCTTGGGTGGGGTGTCGAACCCGACCACCGCGCCCGCGAACACGAAGCGCGCTAACGCCGCGACGGCGAGGATCGCGACCCACTCCGCGCGGCGGCGGCCCGTCCCGGGGGCACTCACCGCAGCTTTTCCGACGTCGTCTTGGCCTGCGTGAACAGGAGAAGATAGTCGCGACCGCCGGCCTTGCTGTCGGTCCCCGACATGTTGAACCCGCCGAAGGGGTGCACACCCACCAGAGCCCCCGTGCACTTGCGATTGAAGTACAGATTGCCGACGTGGAACTCGTGACGCGCGCGCTCGATGTGCTCGCGCTTGTTCGAGTACACCGCACCTGTCAATCCGAACTCGGTGTTGTTGGCGATCGCGAGCGCGTCGTCGAAGTCCTTGGCGCGAATCAGCGCCAGCACGGGGCCGAAGATCTCCTCCTGCGAGATGGTGGCATCGGGCGGCACGTCGCCGAACACGGTGGGCTGGATGAAATAGCCGCTGCCGGCCGCACGCATCCCGCCGGTCAGGAGCTTGCCCTCCGACTTGCCGGTTTCGATATAGCCCAGAATGTCGTGCGCCGCCTTCTCGTTCACGACCGGGCCCATGGCGTTGTCCTTCGACTCGTGGGGCGCGCCCTGCTTGATCGCGTTGACCATCGGGACCAGGCGCGCGACGAAGGCGTCGTACACCTTCTCGTGCACGATGGCGCGCGAGCACGCCGAGCACTTCTGACCCTGGAAGCCGAACGCGGACGCGACCACGCCCTTGACGGCGTCGTCGAGATCGACGTCCTCGTCGACCACGATGGAGTCCTTGCCGCCCATCTCCAGGATGGCGCGCTTGATCCATACTTGGCCCTTGCGCGGTGTCGCGGCTTCTTGATTGATGTGGAGCCCGACTTCCTTCGAGCCCGTGAAGGCGATGAAACGCGTCTTGGGGTGCTCGACCAAGTAGCCGCCCACGTCCCGCCCGCCGCCCGGCACGAAGTTGACGACCCCCGCCGGCAGCCCGACTTCGTCCAGCACCTCCACGAACTTGGCCGCGATCACGGGCGAATCGCTGGAGGGTTTCAGCACCACGGTGTTGCCGGCCACGATGGCGGCCGATGTCATGCCGGCCATGATCGCCATCGGGAAGTTCCAGGGTGGAATCACGACCCCGGCGCCGAGCGGGATGTACACGAGCGCGTTGTCCTCTCCCTTGATCTTGGTCACCGGCTGCTCGGAGGCGAGGCGCAGCGCTTCGCGCGCGTAGAACTCGAGGAAGTCGATGGTCTCGGCGACGTCGGCGTCCGCTTCGGCCCAGCTCTTGCCGACTTCGAACACCATCCATGCGGCGTAGTCGAACTTGCGGTCGCGGATGACCTTCGCGGCCTTGAACAAGTACGACGCGCGCTCTTCGGCGGCGACGTGCTGCCAGGTCTTGAAACGCTCGAGCGCGGTTTGCAGCGCGCGCTCGGCGTGCTCGCGCGTCCCTTCCGCGACGCGCCCGACCACGGTGTCGGGGTTCGACGGGTCGATGGACGCGATGGTCGCCGACGTCTTCACCTTGTTTCCGTCGATGACCAGGGGATAATCGCGGCCGAGATCGGCGCGCACGCGGTCGATCGCCCGCTGCATCTTGGACGCGATCGCGGCATCGTCGAAATTGGACAAGGGCTCATTCACGAATGGCGTGGGCATCGAAACTCCTCGGTATTGGAATGACGGCAATCGATGTCTTGGAAGCGGCGCCCTCTACTATAGGCAACCGGCGCCGCGCTGTAAACGGGCTTTCTGGCTTGCGCGCGGGAGCGGAACTTCGCTACGGTGTTGCGCATGCGCGCGCACGTCGAAACCGTCGCGGTCCGCTACGCCGAAACGGATCGCATGGGGGTGGCCCATCATTCCAGCTATCTGTTGTGGTTCGAGATCGGCCGCACCGGTCTCTTGCGCGCGATCGGGTGCCCGTACCGCGACCTCGAGACGCGCGGGATCCTGCTGCCGGTCGTCGAGTACGGCGCGCGTTTCTTCAAGGGCGCCGACTACGACGACCGTCTGGCCATAGAAACCACGGTGCGCGAGGTCAGGAGCCGCGTTGCCACATTCGACTATCGCGCGCGGCGCCTTGACGAGGTCATCGCGGAAGGATTCACGCGCCACGTGTGCACGGACACCAACCGCCGCGCCCGCCGTTTCCCCGACGAATTGGTCGCCGCGATCGCACCATTCCTTCCCTAGTACGCTAGCGAATCTCGAACGCGTGCGTGGCATCGGCGGGCGGGGGCTCCCACGAGAACTCGACGCCGTCGACGTGCGCGCGCGGCGGGCCGACGCGCACGAACGCGAGTACCTTCTCGCACGCGGCGCGCGGCCCCACGAACAGCGCTTCGACGCGGCCGTCGGGGAGGTTGCGCACCCAGCCCGCGAGCGCGAGCGAGATCGCTTCGCGGCGGGTCGCGTCGCGGAAGAAGACGCCCTGCACGCGCCCGCGGACGAACGCGTGCAGTGCCACCCGGTCGTGGTCGTGGGCCGCGCCGCTCACAACTTGAAGCGCGCGGCCACCGGAAAGCGCCGCCCGACCCCGAACGCCTTCGACGTCACCTTGATGCCGGGGGCGGCCTGCTTGCGCTTGTACTCGCTCCTGTGCACGGCCGCGACCACCCACTCGACCGCCTTGCGGTCGAACCCGCGCGCGACGATCTCCGCGATCGAGAGCCGGTCTTCGATGTACGCGTCGAGGACGGGGTCGAGCACCTCGTAGGGCGGCAGCGTGTCGGTGTCCTTTTGATCGGGACGCAGCTCCGCCGAGGGCTCGCGCGTGATCGTGTACTCCGGAATCACGCGTCGCGTCTCGTTGATGCGCCGCGCGAGCGCGTACACCGTCGTCTTCGGCACGTCGGAGATGACGGCCAGGCCGCCGCTCATGTCGCCGTACAGCGTGCAGTAGCCGACCGCCAATTCGCTCTTGTTGCCCGTCGAGAGCACGAGGTGCCCGAACTTGTTCGAGATCGCCATCAGGACGTTGCCGCGGATGCGCGCCTGGATGTTCTCCTCGGTGACGTCTTTCGGACGTCCGCGAAAGAGATTCGCCAGCACGCGATCGTACGCGTCCATGGCCTCGCGAATGGGCACCACCTCGATGCGAACGCCCAGGTTCTCCGCGAGCGCACGCGCGTCCTCGAGACTCCGCGGCGACGAAAAGGGCGACGGCATCGCGACCGCGAGCACGTTCGCGGCCCCCAGTGCCTCGGCCGCGAAACAAAGCGTCAACGCGGAGTCGACCCCACCCGACACGCCCACCACGGCGCGATGGAATCCGCATTTGGCGAAGTAGTCGCGCACTCCCACCACGATCGCGCGGTGGATGCTCTCCAGCTCCGGGAGCGCGTGGTGGTCGATCGCGGGCGCGTCCGCGCTGGTATCGACGATCTGCACGGCTTCTTCGAACGCGGGCAGGGCCGCGCGTACGCCGCCGTCGGCGCCGACGAACAGGCTGCAGCCATCGAACACGAGCTCGTCGTTGCCCCCCACCTGATTCACCATCACGAACGGCACGCGGTGCCGGCGGCAATGGCTGCGCAGCAGGTCGGCGCGGAACGCCTCCTTCCCCACCGAGAACGGCGAGGCGGAGACGTTGACCATGAGAGTGGCGCCCGCTTCGGCCAGCATCGCGATCGGGTCGACGCGATAAAGGGGCGGCCGGCACAGATCCGGGTCGTTCCACGCGTCCTCGCACACGGAGATGCCGAGGCGCTCACCGCCGAAGTCGACCGGGGTCGCGGCCACACCCGGCTCGAAGTGGCGCGCCTCGTCGAACACGTCGTACGTGGGCAGCAGGAGCTTGTCGTGGCGGTGCAGGACCTTCCCCCCCTCGATCAGCAAGGCGCAATTGGCGACTCCCTTGCCGGGGCCAAAGCGGGTCGGGAGCGGTGTTCCGACCACGATACCCAGGCCGGGAAGTCGCGCGGACGCCTCGCGTACGCGTTCGATCGCGGCCTCGCACTGTGCGAGAAAATCCCGGCGCTCGAGGAGATCTTGAGGGGGATACCCGCTAACTACCAATTCGTGGAAGACAACGAGTTGGGCGCCGCGCGTGTGCGCGTCGTCGAGGTGGCGGAGGATACGCGCCAGGTTGCCTTCGACGTCGCCGACGGTAGGATTTAGCTGCACGAGGGCGATGCGCATGGGTCGATGGGAGTATACAACCCGCTCGCTCTTCCGGGGAACCGGTGGATACCCGACATTAGTCGTGTCCTAACGATTGACCTGGGGATGAGGAAGTCATACGCTTGGTTAATCTCCAACCCTGCGAACTCGACCGTCGGCACCTCGAAGGTGCGAGCCGGCGGTCTGGAGGCGGATTGAGCGGTCCCATCGAGGCGCTATCGGACACATGCAGAGGTATGCTGGTCCACTTGAAAGAGAACGGCGGAGCGACCATCGCCGAGCTGGCGGCCCGCATCGGCATTTCCGACGAGGGAGCTCGCCAGCACTTGCTCCGCATGGAGCGAAAGGGCTGGATTCGGCGGCGTGAAACGCGTCCCACCGGCGGTCGTGCCGGCCGGCCGGCCGCCGTGTACGAAGTCAGTCCGTCCGGCGAGGCGTTCTTTCCCAAACGCTACGACGAGCTTTCCATCGCGCTGGCCGACATCCTGGTCGAGACGCAGGGCAACGCGGCGCTGGAGGCGGCACTCGAGCGCATCACCGACTCGTGGGTGGACGCGTGGGCGCCGCGCCTCGCTGGCAAGTCGCTCGACGAGCGCCTGGCCTCGCTCAAGGACTACTATCTTCCCGGGGATCCGTTCCTTACCATCGAGCGCAACGGTCACGTGTCCCTCGTCGAGCACAACTGCCCGTTCTTGAACGTGGCCATGGCGCGACCCGCGCTGTGCAGCATCACCGTGAACGCGCTCACGCGTCTCCTCGGCCGCCGCGTGTACCGCCACCGCAAGTTTCAGAACGGCGACGGGTGCTGCGAATTCCGCGTGACGCAGCAAGCCGTCGAGACGAAGCAGCACACCTTCGCGTTGGAGGATTCGGACGAAGCCGGGGAGTCGTGAGGCGGCGCGAGTGGGGAGACAACGAAGCACAACGGTGGAAACGGCTCGCCGGTCCGCGGCGAAAACCGCCGACCGTATAGGTTGTTCAAGCCGGGCTTCGGCGAGCCGCCTTCCCCCGCTACCTGACTTACCGGGTTGTGCGCCGTTTCCGGTCGGAGCGGCTAACCGAATCCGAGAATTTTTTTGCGGCTACCGGGAGGGCCGGGTTTTCGCGGCCGCGAGCCCGTCCGCGGAATCGACCGCGCGCACCGGACGCACGCCGATACGGTCGTTGATGTGGGGCTGCAAGTTGAGGCGCAGGCCCAGGTTGACCCGCTCCGGCCAGAAGTAGAACCCGCCGCCACGAACCACCCGCTCCGCGCGCGCGCCGCCCAGGCGTTCACCGTCGCCGGGTGCCACCGGCAGCTGATACGAACCGTACCAATCGCGGGTCCACTCGGTCACGTTTCCCAGGACGTCGTGGAGTCCGAAGGCGTTGGGCGCGAAGAACCCTACCGGCGAGGAATCCACGAACCCGTCGTACCAGTCGGCGTAGCTCCAGCCTCCGGGTCGCCCGGGAACGCGCGCGGATTGGTCCAGGACGTTTTCGGTGCGCGAGAGGCACGCCGGGTCCCACCCGCAAGGGAAACGCGCGGTCGATCCGGCCCGCGCCGCGTACTCCCACTGCGCCTCGGTGGGGAGCACGAGGCCCACGTCGCGCGCGAACGCGTCCGC
>JAKEHA010000024.1 GCA_022615275.1 Candidatus Latescibacterota bacterium | reverse complement strand
TGGATCGAGCACTCGCGCTCGAACAAATGAACAATATTGTGATGCGCGTCGGCCAGCACCTGGAACTCGACGTGGCGCGGTCGCTCGATCATGCGCTCGACATAAACGGTGTCGTCGCCGAAGGACGACTTGGCCTCGCTGATGGCGGCGCGCGCGGCGGCCTCGAGCTGCGAGGCGTCGGTGACGAGACGCATCCCCTTGCCGCCACCGCCGGCCGATGCCTTCACGAACCACGGACCCGGCATCTTGCGCGCCGAGGCGGCGACTTGCGCGGCGTCGTTGCTCCCCGATTCCGTGCCGGGAACGACGGGGACGCCGGCTTTGTGCATGATCGCGCGCGACCCGAGCTTGGTTCCCATGGCGCGAATCGCGGAGGCCGGCGGCCCCACGAAGACGACGCCGGCCGCTTCCACGCGCTCGGCGAAAGCCGCGTTCTCGGAGAGGAAACCGTATCCGGGATGGATTGCGTTTGCGCCGGTCGCGCGCGCGGCTTCGAGCAACGCGTCGATCTTGAGGTACGATTCGAGTGGCGAAGGCGGTCCGATGCACACCGCTTCGTCGGCGTGCAGCACGTGCAGACTCTCGCGGTCGGCCTCCGAGAACACCGCCACGGTGCGAATCCCGAGTTCGCGGCACGCGCGCATGATGCGCACCGTGATCTCGCCGCGGTTCGCGACCAGCACCTTGGTGACCGCGCGCGCGTGCGATCTCGACGCCGGTTTCGATTTGGACTGCGCGCGTTTGGTCGCCACGCGCTACCCTTCGACGTCCCAGTCGGGCTTGCGCTTCTCGAAGAACGCGGCGAAGCCCTCTTTTCCTTCCGGCGAACCGCGCAGCCCCGCGATGGTGCGGGCCGTGTACTCCTGGATCTCCTCGAGCGACGACCACGATACCTTGTTGATCAGCGCCTTGGTGGCGGAGATCGCCTTCGGCCCCGCGTGCAGGAAGCGCTGGATCCACACGTCGGTCTCGGCGTCCAGCAGCTCGCCGTCCACGACCTCGTTGATGAGACCGATCTCTCGCGCACGTTCGGCGTCGAAGGTGCGGCCGGTGAGAAAGTAGTCGTGCGCATGCGACTCGCCCATCTTGCGCAGCACGTACGGCGAGATGGCCGCGGGCGCGATACCCAGGAGTATCTCCCGCAGCGCGAACTTCGCTTCGCGCACCGCGACCGCGACGTCGCACGTGCTCACCAGTCCCACGCCGCCGCCCAGGCAGGCGCCGTTGATGCGCGCGATGGTCGCCTTGGGCATGCGATACAGCGACTCCATCATGCGCGCGAAATTGAGCGCATCCTTCACGTTCTCATCGAACGAGTACTGCGCCACCTTCTTCATCCAGTTCAGGTCCGCGCCCGCGGAAAAGACGTCGCCCGCGCCCGTGAGCACGACTACGCGCACCGTGTCGTCGCCCGAGAGCGACGCCGTCACGTCCGCGAGCTCGCCGATCATCACGTCGTCGAATGCGTTGCGCACCTCGGGACGATCGAGCGTCAGGCGCGCGACCGGCCCCTCCTTCTCCAATGCGAGTGTCGTGTAGTTGGCGGACATTGCGAATGCCCCTACATGCGGAAGACGCCGAAGCGGTGCTTGGGTATGTACGCGTTGAGCGAGAGGCTGATGCCGAGGGCCACCGCGGTGCGCGTGTCGACGGGGTCGATGACGCCGTCGTCCCACAAGCGCGCGGTCGAATAGTACGCGCTCCCTTCGCGTTCGTACTTGTCGAGGATGGGCTTCTTGAAATCCGCTTCCTCGTTCGGCCCCGGCTGCTTCCCGTCCGATTGCTTGACCGTCCACAACACGTCGGCCGCCGACTGGCCGCCCATCACCGAGATCTTGGCGGTCGGCCACATCCACAACAAGCGCGGCGAGAATCCGCGCCCGCACATGGCGTAGTTGCCGGCGCCGTACGAACCGCCGACGATGACCGTGAACTTGGGCACCTGCGCGGTCGCGACCGCGTGCACCATCTTGGCGCCGTCGCGCGCGATCCCGCCGTGCTCGAACTCCTTGCCCACGATGAAGCCGGTGATGTTCTGCAGGAACAAGAGTGGAATGCGCCGCACCGCGCACATCGAGACGAAGTGCGCGCCCTTGCGCGCGCTCTCGGAGAAGAGAATGCCGTTGTTGGCGACGATCCCCACCGGATAGCCCATGATGTGCGCGAAGCCGGTGACGAGGGTGGTGCCGTAGCGCGCCTTGAACTCGTGGAAGCGCGACCCGTCCACGATGCGCGCGATCACTTCGCGCGAGTCGAACGGCTTCGAGAGATCTTTGGGAATGATGCCGTAGAGCTCCTGCGGGTCGTAATACGGGTCCTCCTGCTCGTGCACGTCGAGGCGCGTCTTCTCCACCCGTCCGAAGCCCTCGACGCTGTTACGAAGGATCTGGATCGCGTGGTCGTCGTCGTCCGCGAAGTGGTCCGACACGCCCGAGATGCGCGTGTGCACGTCGGCGCCGCCCAACTCCTCCGGCGTGACGTCGACGCCCGTGGCCGCTTTGACCAGCGGCGGGCCGCCGATGAAGATGGTGCCCTGCCCGCGCACGATCGCGTTCTCGTCGCTCATCGCGGGGACGTACGCGCCGCCCGCCGTGCACGACCCCATAACCGCGCAGATCTGCGGGATGCCCGCGGCACTCATCACGGCCTGATTGTAGAAGATGCGCCCGAAGTGGTCCTTGTCGGGAAAGACGCCGTCCTGGAGCGGAAGAAACACGCCGCCGGAGTCGACCAGATACACGCACGGCAGCCGGTTCTCGATCGCGATCTGCTGCGCGCGCACGTGCTTCAGCACCGTCATCGGGAAATAGGTGCCACCTTTGACGGTGGCGTCGTTGGCGACCACCACCACTTCGCGGCCATGAATGACACCCGCGCCCGTGATCACACCCGCGGACGGGGCCTGGTCGTCGTACAGACCGTTGGCGGCCAGCGCGGAGAACTCGAGGAAGGGGGTGTCGCGATCGAGCAGCTTCGCGATGCGCTCGCGCGCGGTGAGCTTGCCGCGCGCCTTGTGCTTCTCGACCGCACTGGGCGGTCCCCCCTGCTTGACCGCATCCAGGCGTTCGCGCAATCGTGCGGAGGCCTCGCGTTGAAACGCGGCGTTCTCCTGAAAGGTCGCGGACGACGATTGGACTTTGGATTCGATGCGATACATGGGTTAAGCGTTCGAGCGACAGTGGGTTGCGAACCCGGGCGGGCCGGGACGGCCGGCCTAGGATAGACCAAAACCGCCCTCCGGGTAAGAGCAATCTGCCGTTCAATCTGCTAGAGTCACGCGATGCGCATCCTCGTCATCGGCGCGACCGGCGGGACCGGTCGCGAGATCGTCACGCAAGCCCTCGAGCGCGGTCACGACGTCGTCGCACTCGCTCGCAAGCCGTCCAAGATCAAGATTACGCACGAGCGCCTGCGGGTCGTACAAGGTGACGTAATGAACCTCGCGTCGTTGGAAACCGCCGTGCAGGGCTGCGAGGCCGTCGTGTGCGCGCTCGGCCACAAGCGCTGGATCGGTCCGTCGAAGATTCTCTCGGAAGGCACGCGCAATATCGTGCGCGCGATGGAGGAGCATGGCGTGAAACGACTGGTGGTGGAAACGTCCCTCGGCGTCGGCGACAGTTTCGGGCGCTTGGGCGTGGTGTTCACCCTCTTTACAATGCCCTTCATTCTCCCCTTCTACTTCTACGACAAGGCCCGGCAAGAGCGCGTGGTGCGCGAGAGCGCGCTCGATTGGATCATCGTGCGGCCGGGAAACCTCCTCAACGGAGGCAAGCGCGGTCGTTACAAACACGGGCCCCACGTTGGGAACTACCTATGGGGTGCCATGATCAGGCGAGCGGACGTCGCGGACTTCATGCTGAATCAGCTTGGCGACACGCCCTACCTGCGGCAGTCGCCCGGCCTCTGCTACTGACCGAGCCCGATCTCCTTCAGATACGATTCGTCCCCTTCCTGGTTGAGCTTCCAGTACGGCAAACGCGTCGAACCCGTGAGTTCGCCGTTCACGTCCGGTAGCAGCGACCACTTCACGATGCGGTGCGGGTATGCGGCTTCGATCAAGAACTCGCCGGTTCGCCCGTCATCGATGCGAAGCCGGTACGAAATGACGTCGAATCGTCCGGCCGGAACGGCGATCGTGTCCATCGTGATGCCGCGCTCGACGGTCGCGCGCGTCCAGCCGAGCGGCTGGTGCGAGAGCCGGGTGAAGAACACGCCGGGGAGATACGGCAACTTTCGTTGGTCGCCCGCCGCGAGAAAATCGCCGCGCAAGCCGCGCAGCGCGATGAACAATTCGTCCTCGGTGAGACCGCCCTTCGGGCGCGGCAGCGCGATGGGCCCGGATTCGTCCTCGAAATAGCTCGCGTACATGCCGCGGATTTGCCGGTCGCGAAAGACCACCTCGGCGTACACGTGCCCGCACCACTCGGCACTCGAGAACGACACCTTCAGCGGCTCGAAGTTCGACGCGCGCACGAACACGGACGCCATCGTGTTGTAGTCGTAGACGCCGGTCTGGAAGTCGCGCACGAGGTTGAGCTTCAACACGTCGACCGTGTCGCGCGCGTTCTCGGGCGCGCGGTCCTCCTTGACCATCTTGCGCGCGTTGAAGGGCTCGGTGACGAAGATCATCACCGCCGTGCCCGCGCGCTCCTGGCCGTAGCGCGACACCGTCAGTTGGTATCCGTCGATTTCGGCCTTGCCGTCGCGCCAGTGCGACTCGAAGACGTCTTCGGCGAACGCCGGAAACGCGAGAAAGAGCGTGAAGGCGACCAGAATTCTCGTTCGAATCATTTTCGTTTCCTCGCAGGAGTTCGCGTCCGCGCTTTCGTCTTCTTGGAAGTGCTCGCACGTGATTTCGCCTTCGGCAGCGTTCGTGCGCGCATTTTCGTGCGCGTTCGACGGCCCTGCACATCGACCGCCGCGCGCGCCCAATCGCTCAAGGCCCCGTCGTCTTCCAGCACGTCTACCGGAACTTCATAGTAGGTGTGGATGAACTTTCCGGGCGCGTACTGAAACGGTCGCATGCCGCGTTCTTGGTAGGATGCGCGCGTCGTCTCATCGGTCACGAAGTAGAGGCGGCCCTCGTCGATGATGGCGAAAAAGGTCTCGGCCCGATACAAGCCGATCCCCCCGAACATCCGGCGCGAGGTGACCGACTTGAGCGCGGAGAGCTGATCGAGGACGAACGCCAGGAAATCTTGGTCCTTGTGCGGCGGCATGGGAGGAATGTACCCCGGGGGATGAACCCCGACAAGCGGTGTGCTACACTGCACGCGTCGAAAGGAGCCTACCATGAAGCCGCACGTCGCCCTCTTGTGCATCGCCGGCGCACTCGTCCTCGCGGTCGGGTGCTCCCGGAAGAACGAATCCGCCACCGCGCTCAAGGGTCCGCGAATCGTCCAAGACATGATCGCCGCGCACGGCGGGATGGAAGCGTGGAAGAACGCCCCCACGGTCTCGTTCACCGACCAATGGGGCGAGTCGGCGCCGCGCATGGCCTTCGTGGTCGAGCAGTCGAGCAGACGGGCCTACTTCGACATTCCGGGGACCGCCACCGCGGGCGCGTGGGACGGCGGCAAAGCGTGGAGTGTCGACTGGCCCACGCCCACGCCGGTTCGTTTCATCGCACTTCTCAACTACTATTTCGTCAACCTGCCGTGGCTGACCCAGGACCCGGGCGTGATCCTGTCCGAGCCTGGCACCGGGCGGCTTCGCGACGATTCCGTCGAGTATGTGACCGTCATGATGACGTTCGAGCCCGGCACCGGCGACACCCCCGACGACTACTACCGCCTCTACATCCACCCCGAGACCAAGATGCTGCGTGCCTGCGACTACATCGTGACGTACCAAGCGCTAATGGGTGAGGGCCAGACGTCGACGCCCGAACACTGCCTGGTCTACGACCAGATGACCCCCGCGGAGGGCGTCATGGTGCCGTCCCACTTCATCATTTACGAGGGCGAACAGGTCTACGCCGAGTGCTCGATCGGCGGGTATTCGCTCGCGAAGGCGTTCGACGAGTCGCGCATGACGATGCCCGAGGGAGCTGTGGTGGATGCATCGACGCCCTAGTTCTTTTCTAAGCAACGAGTTAGCGGTATCTCTCCGGCCCCTTTCGGGGCCGTAATCCTGGGTTGATTCCGTCTCGTGAATTGTTTATCCTACAAAGCGGACCAAATTAGTGCGATTAAATGGATTAGCGGCGCTTCCAGCGCGCCCGGAGGACCCCATGGCGGGCAAAGCCGAACCCATTCGACCCCACGACGACGCGATCGACCCCATCCAGGAGAGAATCTCCAAGGACTACGAGTGGGGCTTCGTCACCGAGGTCGAAGAAGACAAGATTCCCAAAGGGCTCGACGAGAGCGTCGTGCGGGCGATCTCCGCGCGTAAGAGCGAGCCCGAGTGGCTGCTGGAGTGGCGTCTGCGCGCGTTTCGAGCCTGGCAAGCCATGGCCGCCGAGGAACCGACCTGGGCCAACATCCGGCATCCCAAGATCGACTTCCAGGACATCCACTACTACTCGGCCCCGAAGCAGGCGGGCGACCGGCCCAAGAGCCTGGATGAGGTCGACCCCGAAGTACGCCGCACCTTCGACAAGCTCGGCATTCCGCTGGTCGAGCAGATGCGCATCGCGGGTGTGGCGGTCGACGCCGTGTTCGACTCGGTCTCGGTCGCGACCACCTTCAAGGAGAAGCTCGCGTCCCTCGGCATCGTGTTCTGCTCGTTCTCGGAAGCGGTGCAGACCCACCCGGAACTGGTGAAGAAAGCACTCGGTACCGTCGTTCCGTATAACGACAACTTCTACGCCGCGCTCAACTCGGCGGTGTTCAGCGACGGCTCTTTTGTGTACGTCCCGGCAGGCGTGCGGTGTCCGATGGAACTCTCGACGTATTTCCGCATCAACGCGCGCGAGACCGGCCAGTTCGAGCGCACGCTGATCGTGGCCGAAAAAGGCGCGTACGTCTCGTACTTGGAGGGCTGCACGGCCCCGATTCGCGACGAGAATCAGTTGCACGCCGCCGTCGTCGAGTTGATCGCCGAGGAAGACGCGACCGTCAAGTATTCGACGGTGCAGAACTGGTATCCCGGCGACAAGCAGGGCAAGGGCGGCATCTACAACTTCGTCACCAAGCGCGGCGAGTGCCGCGGCCGCGGTTCGCGGATCTCGTGGACGCAGGTGGAGACCGGCTCGGCCATCACCTGGAAAAACCCGAGCTGCGTGCT
>JAKEHA010000179.1 GCA_022615275.1 Candidatus Latescibacterota bacterium | reverse complement strand
TGGATATGGTAGTACTTTTCCTTCTCCCGCAGCCTGCGTTCGAACTCCTGGCGTGGCCAACGTGTTCACCCAGGTCGGCACCACCGAGCGCACGCTGGCCGCGATAAAGGATTATACGGCGCCCAACACCGCGCGCATGCGTATCATCGTGGAACCCTCGCGCGACGCCTACGACGTGTCGTTGCAGCTCCAGGACTCGATCGCCGCCAAGATCGTGGAGGCGCCCGGCGTGCGCTTCGCGTTCCGCGAAGAGGGCGCCGGACTCGCGGAGGTGCTCGCCACCGACGAAGCCCCCTTCAGCATGGGCATCGTCGCGGAGCGCGCCGAAGACGCGGTCGCGGCCGCGACCGAGATCGTGGTGGCGCTGGCGGAATCGGAGCGCTTGAGCGACCTCCAGGCCGACCGCGTGCTCGACACTCCCAACCTGGTCGTCAAGCTGGACACCGAAGAGATCCTGCGCGCCGGCCTCGACCCCGACATGATCGCGCGCGACGTGCGCAACCGCATCGCCGGTGTCGAAGCGACCACGTTCAATGAGATCGAGAAGCGCATCGACATCGCGGTGCGCTTTCCCCAGGAAGAGCGGCGCGACCTAGCGGGTGTCCTGACCTCGCCGGTCTCGGTGGCGGGCGGCGAGATGGTGCCGCTCAAGCGCTTCGTCACCGTGGACGAAGAGCAGCCGGTGCGCGAGCTCACGCGTGCCAACCAGCGCCGCATGGTGACCGTCTCGGGCCAGGTCGCGAGCGGTTCGATCGATGACGCCTGGCGCGAAGCGACCGCCGTCATCGAGCGGCTCGAGCTCCCGGCCGACGTCAAGATCGTGCAGAGCGGCGAGCGCGCGGAGATGAATCGCAGCTTCCGCGACCTCGCGTGGGCCTTCCTGCTCGCCACCGTGCTCGTGTACATGATCATCGCGGCCCAGTTCGAGTCGCTTGTGGATCCGTTCCACATCGCGATGACGATCCCGATCGGGGCCGCCGGCACGGTGATCGCACTCCTTGCCACGGGGACGTCGGTGAACATTCTCTCTTTGATTGGACTGATCACGCTCTTGGGCATCGCGGTCGACGACGCCATCGTCAAGACCGACACCATTCGCCAGCTGCGAGCCGGCGGCATGGACGGATGGAAGGCCATCCACGAGGGGTGCCGTCTGCGCGCGCGTCCCATCATCATGAACAGCGCCACCGCCATTCTGGCCATGGTGCCGCTCGCGATCGGCCTGGGCGGCGGCGCGCAACTCCAGCGCCCGCTGGCACTGACCATCATCGGCGGTTTGACGCTGACGACCGCGCTCACGCTTCTCTATACACCGGTCATGTACATGCTCTGCCACCGCATCAAGAGGCCGGCGGCATGACCAAGTTCTGCGTACGCTTCCCGGTGTCGACGTGGATGATCTTCGTGTCGTTTGTCGTTCTGGGCGTGTACTCGATCCCGCGCCTCAAGATCGAGGCCGTGCCCGACGTCAACCTGCCCACGCTGACCGTCAGCACGAGCTGGAACGGCGCCTCGCCCCAGGCCGTGCAGCGCTCGATCACGATCCCCATCGAAGAGGCGGTGCAGGACGTCCACGGCGTCGAGAAGCTGGAGTCAACCAGCCGCGCGGGCAACTCCACGGTCGAAATCTCGTTTCGCCGCGACGTCGAGATCGACTTCGCGCGCCTGGACCTGAACGAGCAGCTGGGCGACGTGCGGCGCAACTTGCCGCTGGGCGCGTCGCAGCCGCAGATCCTGCCTTTCGTCCCCGAAGAATTTCGCACCGAGGATTTCTTCACGTTCGGCCTGGAGTCGTCGCTTTCGCCCAACGAACTGCGCGAGCTGGCCGAGACGTGGGTGATTCCGCAGCTGATCGCGATCAACGGTGTCGCCGATGCCGAGGTGCTGGGCGGTGCGCGCCCGCTGGTGAAGATCGTCCTCGACCGGCGCTTGCTGGAACTCTACGGCATCCGCGCCGACGAGGTGTTTCGCGGCGTCGACCGTCTCGACGAGTTCGAAGGCGCGGGCACCATTCGCGAGCACGGGCTCGAGCGCCTGGTGGCGCTGCGGCGGCCGGTGAGCCTGCGGCAGTTGTCCGAGGCCACGGTGGCGCGCCGCGGGGGCCAGAGCTTCACGCTCGGCATGCTGGGCGAGGTGCGCGCCGACTTCGAAGACCCGGTGTACTTCGTGCGCGCGAACGGGAAGAACGTCGTACAAGTTTCGGTCGACAAGCGCAGCGGGTCGAACGCGGTCGGGGTCAGCCGCGACGTGCGCAGGGCGCTGCCGGGGATCCGCGACAACGTCCCCGCGCAAGTCGACTTCCACATCGACGAGGACCAGGGTCAGGAGTTGGAGGACAAGCTGCGCGACTTGATTTATCGGTCGTTCGTCATTCTGGGGATTCTGTTCGTGATGATGGTCGCGACCGTGCGCCGGGTCAAGCTCACCGCCATCGTCACCGCGTCGATCGTGTTCGCGACCCTGATCTCGCTCTCGATGTTTTACTTTCTGCGCATCTCGGTCAACTTCATCACCATCAGCGGACTGGCGGTGAGCTTCGGCATGATCGTCGACAACAGCATACTGGTGCTCGAGTCGATCCACCGCCGCCTGGACGCGCTCGAGCGCGCCAACGCGCTCGGCCTCTCCCGGCGCGCGAAGCTGGAAGTCGCATACCACGCCATTCTCGACGGCACGCGCGACATCGCCAATCCCGCGCTGGCGACCACGCTCACCTCCATCGTCGTGTTCGTGAGCTTCGTGTTTCTCTCGGGCCGGCTGGCGCTCTATTACATCCCGCTCGCGATCTCGGTGACGACGGCGATGATCGCATCGCTGTTCGTCGCCTTCGGATGGGTGCCGATGGTGCTGCACCGCGTGTGGGCGCGGCCGCTCGTGAGCCGGCTTCCCGACGGGCCGCGCGACGTCGTCGACCCCGACGAGCTGGACCGCTTGATCGCCGAACCGCCCGCGACCGAGGACAGGGTCACGCGCCTCGACCGCTTCTATTCGGCACTGCAGCGCGGCTGGTGGGTGGTAGTACCGCTGACCCTCGCGATTTTCGTCGGCGCGTGGTGGGTGTACGACACCAAGGTGGTCAAGGGCGGCTTCTGGCGCTTCCCCGAAGAAGAAGAGCTGTTTCTCTATCTCGAGATGCCGTCCGGCACCGACCTCGAGCTGACCTCGGAGACGTTGCGCGATTTCGAAGAAGAGCTCCTTCCCGCACCCGAAGGCGTGCGCATGAGCTCGCGTGCCTTCGGCAACCAGGCCATCATGCGCGTCGAGTTCGAAGAAGAGCTGCGTCGGACGCCGCTCCCGTTCATGTGGCGCGAATTGCTGATCGCCAAGGCCGACGTGACGGGCGGGTCGAGCGTGTTCATCAGAGGCTTCTCGGACCGTCCCTATTTCAAGGGCGCCTTCGGCGGGTCGGCCTTGAACTCGCTGGTCAAGATCACCGGCTACAATTCGAAACGATTGAACGAGATCGCGGAGGGGGCGCTCGGCCGCATCGAGAAGAACCGGCGCGTACGCAACGCGCGCGTCACCACCGGGGCGCAGTGGGAGCGCATCCGCCAGGAAGAAATGGTGATTCGCATCAAGCGCGAGCGGCTGGCCGCGCACGACCTCACGGTCGTGGATCTCACGGCACAAGTGCGGCGCATGCTGGGCGTCGACATCCCGTGGACCATGCTGATCGAAGGCGACCAGGAGCGCGTGCAACTATCGTACGCGGACGCGGAGAACATCTCCTATGCCGACATCGCGCAATTGGTGGTGCGCAACCCCGCCGGCGAACAGGTGCGCCTGGGCGACTTGATCGAGCTGGAGACGCGCGAAGTCTCGCGCTCGATCACGCGCGAGAACCAGAAGTACACGACGCACGTCAACTGGGAGTACTTGGGTACCGACCAGATGCGCCAGAAGTTCATCAAGGACGTTCTGGCCGGCATCCAGCTGCCGTACGGCTACAAGGCCGAGGAAGCGCGCCAGGAGTTCCTCACCCAGGAAGAGGAGGAAGAGATCGGCCTCGCGCTGTGGCTCGCGGTGGCCTTCATCTTCATCGTCCTGGCGGCCATGACGGAGAGCCTGTCGCTTCCGTTGCTGATTCTGCTCGCGGTCCCGATGTCGCTCGTGGGCGTGTTTGGGATCTTCTGGCTCACGGACTCGGTGTTCGATTCGTCGGCGCGCATCGGCCTGGTGCTCTTGTTCGGGGTCGCGGTCAACAACGCGATTTTGTTGGTTTCGCGCTTTCGGGTCGAATCCGCGCTGATCCTCAAGTCGAAGCTCGGGCGCGACCCCGAGCTATCCACGTCGCTGTTCCCGCCGCTTCGGCGCCATGTCGGCGGCAGCGACCTGTGGGTTCTTCCCAAGGAAGAGCGGGTCGAGCTGCTCAAGCGCGCGGTGGCGCGCGGGTCGCGCGTGCGCCTGCGCTCGATTCTCCTGGTCAGCGGCACCACCATCGCCGGCCTGGCGCCGCTTCTGGTCCACATGAACGAGACCGCCGACAAGGATATCTGGGAGAACCTCTCGCTCGCGACCATCGGCGGCCTGACGTCGAGCACGATTCTCATTCTCCTGGTCACGCCGGCCGTCTACACGGGCTCGATTCGCCTGTGGTGGCAGATGCGCCGCTTCGCCGCGTGGGTCAAGCGCAGGGCATCGCGCCGCGCGCGCGAGTTGACACCCGCCCCCGAACTCGGTTGAGCGCGTTGCGCGGTGTGCGCGCATCGTGTAAATTCATACCCAGCCGCCCCGCTGTCGGAGACTCCGTGCCTTTCCAATCGTCCACGCGCATAGACACCCATTTCCACGTGTTCGCCGTTATGGCCTTGCTGGCCATACTCGGCTGCTCGGGTTCCGGCTCGGATCCTCCCGTGGATCCGGTTCCCACGGCCGCGCAATGGCGCTGGATGGCGCCGGTGGCCGAAGGGGCGTCGTTGTCCGACGTGTGGGGCCCATCCGCCGACAATCTCTTCGCGACCGGAACCGGCGGCGTCGTCATGCGCTACGACGGCACGTCCTGGCGCAAGACGACGACACCCACCTCCGTCGATCTCAACGCGATCTGGGGAACGTCCGCCAGCCATGCCGTCGCGGTCGGCTACGACGGCGTCATCTTGGTGTGGAACGGGACCTCGTGGACAGAGCAGGACAGCGGCCTCGACGTGTATCTGCTCGACGTGTGGGGAACCTCGCCGAACGACGTGTTTGCGGTCGGGTTGGATCGGACCGTGCTGCACTACGACGGTGCTGTCTGGACCACGATGACCACGCAAAAATTCGCGCCCGCGCTCAACGGCGTGTGGGGAAGCTCGTCGAGCAACGTGTACGCGACCGGCTTGGGGCGGAATCTCTATCACTACGACGGGATATCATGGAGCGAGGAAGCAACCCCCGCCACCTTCGCGTTGAGCGCGATCTGGGGAGCCGGCCCCGGCGAGATCTTCGCCGTGGGCGGGAACGGCGCCGCCATTCGCTTCGACGGAATCTCGTGGTCGCCGATCGACGTCGGATCGTCGCTCTTCTCGAGCGACGTGTGGGGGACGAGCGGGACCGACGTGTACGCAGTCGGGCAGAACGGCAGCGTGTTTCGCTGGGACGGGCTGGCGTGGAGTCCGATGCTCAACCGCAGCATCCAAGAGCTGGACGGTGTTTTCGGCGTCGATGGGCGCGTGTTCGCGGTCGGGCAGCACGGAACCCTCCTTGAATTGACGGGCGCCGAGTGGACGCACGCGTCGCAAGGACTCACCGTCGATTTGGAAGACGTCTGGATGGACGCGGGTGGCAACGCCATCGCAGTCGGAGACAACGGCACCATTCTGCGCATGCAAGACGGCGATTGGGAGGCCATGGCGAGTGGGACGACGAATCACCTCACTGCCGTGCACGGAAACACGCCGAGCGACCTGATCGCGGTCGGGCGCGGCGGCGCTGTGCTTCGCTACGACGGAGCGTTGTGGACGTCTTCGATCGAAGGCCCGGGGTTCGATCTTCTCGATGTGTACACGTTCCCGACCGGCGAGGCGTACGCGGTGGGGGCGGGAGGATTGATCCTGCGCACGCAGGGCGGAGCCTGGATCGACGCGTCGTTTCCCAGCGTCACCGACTCCTTGCTGGCGGTGTGGGGACCGTTGGCGAGCAACGTGTACGTGACGGGGGCCCAGTCGCGCGCGTTCAATTGGAACGGCTTCCAGTGGAAGCTCGTCAGCATCGATCTCGCGCGCGTCAACAATTACCACGCCATTCACGGTGCGTCGGGCAGCGACTTCTACGTGGGCGCGGAGTTCTTGTACGGCTCTTCCGTCACGGCGGGGTCGGAACCGCTGCACGCGGGCGGACTCATTTACCACTGGAACGGGACGTCGTGGGAAATCCCGTACCAGGATCCCATTCACGACGTTCTCGGGATGTGGGCGGCTTCGAGCGAGGATGCGTTTGCCACCGGCGACGCATCCTCGATTTTGCTGGGTTCCAGCGAAGCGTTCGTCCGTATCAACGATTTGAGCAACCTCCCGTTCAAGGTGAACTCGGTGTGGGGAGCGTCCGCGAGCGAAGTGCTCGTGGTCGGTGACAACGGCACCATTGTCCGCTATAGTCGGTGACATGCGATTCGCATCTGTAGCCGTGACCAGCTCCAACGTCGACGTCCTCTTGCGAGACGTCGGCAAGGCCGTGCTCGATCGTTTGGGTGAACACGCCGACGTCGCCTTCGTGTTCGTCAACGCGGCACTGGCACCGCGCGCGGAGACCCTCGCCGCCAACTTGAAGCGCGCCATCGGCGCGCGCGTGCTGATCGGTTGCACGGGCGAGGGTGTGATCGGTCCGGCCCACGAGATCGAGGACCAGCCCGCGCTGGCGGTGGTCGCCGCGCAATTGCCGGGCGTCGAAATCGACGCCTTCGCGATCCCCAAGCGCGATCTCATGAAGATCGCGCTCAATCCTGCTTCATTATGCTCGGTGCACGACGTGCCTTTCGGCACCAAGTTCGCGGTTCTCCTGGCTGATCCGTTTTCGACGCCGATGGACGGCGTGCTCAAGGCCATCAACCAGGAGTACGACGGCATCCCCGTCATCGGCGGCATGGCCAGCGGCGCGCGGGCGCCCGGAGAGACCGCGCTGTTCCTGAACGAGACCGTGATTCGTGAGGGCCTGGTGGGTGTCGCGTTCGCGGGCGACATCGCGGTCGACGTCATCGTGTCGCAGGGGTGCCGTCCCGTGGGGCCGGTGCTCGAAGTGACGGAGGCGACCTACAATGTCATCGATTCGCTGGGCGGGCGCTCGCCCATGGAGCGCATCCAATCGCTGGTCGACGACCTCGACGAAGAGGACCGAGAACTCTTGCAGAACGGCCTGTTCATCGGGCGTGCCATCGACTCTGCCAAAGACCCGCTCGGCCGCGGCGACTTCCTGGTGCGCGGTGTGATGGGGGTCGACAGCAACAGCGGTGCGATCGCGATCGGCGATACGGTGCGCGCGGGCGAGCGCGTGCAGTTCCACCTGCGCGACGCGCGCACGGCCCGCGAAGACCTCGAGATGATGCTCTCTCCGCAGGCGCTCTTCGGCGCGCCCGACGGCGCGTTGTTGTTCTCGTGCAATGGGCGCGGTACGCGCCTCTACGACGAACCCGACGGCGACATCTCCGCCATCACGAGCTGCTTCCGCGGTCTGGACGTGGCGGGTTTCTTCTGCGCGGGCGAGATCGGGCCGGTGGGCGGGAAGAACTTCCTGCACGGCCACACCGCGAGCCTGGCGTTGATACGCACGCCCGCGCCCGACCCCAAGCGGTCGTAGCGGCTACGGCGCGTCGTCGCGCTCCAGCGTGATGTCCCTCCACGACGCGGGGTCGTCGAGCGACTCCAGGTGGGTCAGCACGGAAACGTTGGGTAGTGCGCCGCGGATATCGCTTTCGA
>JAKEHA010000178.1 GCA_022615275.1 Candidatus Latescibacterota bacterium | reverse complement strand
GGCGCCGAGGCGGGGCCCCCGCGTCCTCGGACGCGGGGTGGCGAGGCGACAGGACCCGAGCCCGGCGCGTTCGCGGCAGGAGCGGCGACGCGCGACGGCCGTTTCGGCGAAGTCCTTGCACGCATCCGGGCGGCTCACTCGTCCTATTGGAAGCTGTAACCGTTCGCTCCGCCGCGAGGAACGACGATGACCATCTCGACCCTAGCCGCCATCGCGGTCGCCGTCGCGCATTGCGCGACGGGTGGCAAACCGCTTCCCCCCGACCTGGCCTCGCTGGTCGACGCCGAGCGCGCGTTCGCCCGGGCGTCGGCGTCGAGCGGCATCCGCCCTGCCTTCCTCCAGTACCTGGCCGACGACAGTATCGTGTTCCGCCCGCAGCCCGTGCCCGCCCGGAAGTGGTACGCGAAGAGTGCGGCGACCGGCGCGATGCTGGTGTGGGAGCCCGCGTTCGCGGAAGTCAGTACCTCCAACGACCTCGGCTATACCACCGGGCCGTACGCGTTTCGCGCCGACAGCACGGCCGAGCCGTCGTTCGGCCACTACGTCTCGGTGTGGCGGCGCGGTGCTGACCGCGAGTGGGAGGTGGCGATCGAGGTCAATGTCACGCATGCACTCGTGGCACGCCCGAAGTCGCTCGCGACGTCGTCTTTGGCCAAACCGACCGACGCTGTGACCCAGCAAGAAGCCCTCGCGGCCGTCCAGCAGGAAGAACGCGACTTCGTCGAAGCCGCGGCGCGCGGCGTCGAGGATGCCTTCGACACCTTCGCGAGCGAAGACGTGCGCCTGTACCGGAACGGAGAGCTCCCGACGATGGGGCGAGAGAAGGCGCGCGGGCTCTTGGTCAAACGATCGGGCACGCACCGCATGCAGACGGCGGCCACGGAGGTCTCGCGCGGCGGTGACCTCGGATTCACCTACGGGCGCTGCGACGTGACCTACAACGAGAAGCAGTCGACGAGCTACTACCTGCGCATCTGGAAGCGGATGCCGGACGGGACCTGGAAGATCGCACTCGATCTCGACAGCCCGGTGGCGGCGAACTGACTCCGGCTACACCCACGCGGCCAGCTCCCCGATCGACTCCACCACCATATCCGGCTCGACCCCGCTCTCCTCGACTAGGTCCGCGCGATACTTGCCCGACTTGACCAGAATGCCCCGGACACCGGCCGATTGCGCGCCGGCGACGTCGTTGTAGACGTCGTCCCCGATCATGACGACGTCCTCGGCCTCGAGTCCCAAATCGGAGAGCGCGGCGTAGAACATCGCGGGCGAGGGCTTGCCGATCACGGCCGCCGTCTTGCCGGTCGCGTACTCGAGCCCGGCCACGAAGGCGCCGATGTCGAGTGCGAGCCCGTCTTCGACCTGCCAGTAGCGCCCCTTGTGGAGTGCGACGATCTCCGCGCCTTGCATGATCTCGCGAAACAGCTCGCTCATGAGGTCGTAGCTCCACGCGCGTCCGATGTCGCCGATGACGACGGCCTGGTAGGGCGGCTTGGTCGAAAGTCCGGTGAAGTCGCCGCGAATCGCGTGCGAGATGACCAGCTTCACCCGCTCGATGCCCCCCGCGCGCAAGAGGGTCGCGGCCGCCGCGGGTGTGGTGATGAATTCCGATTCGTCCACGTCGAAACCCATGGCGAGCATCTTCCTCGCCATCTCGGCCCGCGTCTTGGTCGTCGTGTTGGTGACGAAGCGCACGGGAATCGACTGCGCGCGCAAGCGGGCGAGGGCCTCGATCGCGCCCGGGAGCGCGCGTTCCCCCACGAACCACACCCCGTCCATGTCGGTGAGAAGCCCCTTGATGCCGCCGATATCTTCCGTATTCACGATTCGGTCCTACCTCGGGTTTGCGGTGATCAAGCGCGCCCCGCGCTCGCGCGTGACGTACGCGAACGCCCATTGAACCAGCACCAGCACCTTGTTGTCGAACTCAATCAGGTACGCGATGTGGATGAACAGCCACAGCACCCAGGCCGGGAATCCGGAGAAGCGCGCGAGCGGGAGGTCGCACACGGCGGCGTTGCGCCCGATCACGGCCATCTGGCCCTTGTCGCGATAGCGAAAGGGCCCCTCGGTGCGGCCCAGGATGCGCCGCGCCACGTACGCGCCTTGCTGCATCGCGACCGGTGCCACACCCGGGAGCGGGCGACCGCCGGGCCCGTCGACGAGTGCGAGGTCGCCGATCACGTACACGTCGTCGCGGCCGGGAAGTGTGAGGTGCGGGGTCACGCGCATGCGTCCGCCGCGGTCGCGCGTCGCGCCGAAGCGCGTCGCCACGACCTCGCCGAAGGACGTCGCGGTGACGCCCGCGGCCCATAGCATGGTGGCCGCCGCCATGCGTTCGCTCGCGTTTCCGCGCCGAACCTCCACGCCTTCGCCGTCGACGTCGGTCACCATCGCGCCCGTCCACACCTGCGCGCCCAGGTGCTCCAGCGATCGCACCGCGCGCGCGGACAGTTCCGGCGGAAACGAGGGCAGGATGCGCTCGCCGCCTTCCAGCAAGAGCACGCGCGCGTCGCGCGGGTCGAAGCGGCGAAAGTCGCGCGCGAGTGCGGAGCGCGCAAGCTCCGCGACCGCTCCCGCCAGCTCCACGCCGGTGGGGCCGCCGCCGATGATCACGAAGGTGAGGAGTGCTGCGCGGCGGACATGGTCGGGCTCCATCTCCGCGCGCTCGAAGGCGCCGAGCACGCGGCTGCGCATCTCGATGGCGTCTTCGACGGTCTTCAAGCCGGGGGCGCGCACCGCCCAGTCGTCGTGGCCGAAGTACGACGTGCGCGAGCCGGTGGCGACGATCAGCAGGTCGTAGTCGAGAGCGGCGGCGCCGTCGCGCAAGAGCACGCGCCGCTCGTGTGCTTGCACGTCGATCGCTTCGTCGTGCAGCACGCGCGCGCGGTGTGCGCGCTTCAAGACCGATCGAATGGGGGAGGCGATGTCGCCCGGCGAGAGCCCGCCGGTCGCGACTTGGTAGAGCAGCGGCTGGAAGAGGTGGAAGTTGCGCGCGTCGACGACGGTGACGTTGGCCCCCGCCTTGGCGAGTGTCTTCGCCGCGTACAACCCTCCGAAGCCGCCGCCCACGATGACGACGTGCGGATCGTCGTGCGGCCGCGCGGTCATGGCGGCACGAAGAAGCGGTTAGCCGGTCCCTTCGGACCAGCCCGACTCGGCGTCGAGGGGGAGCCGCTCGGCCGCGCGCGCCCACACGTCGAGCACGAGGGCGCCGAGCAGAATGAACATTGCGAGCAGGTACATCCACGTCAGAAACAGCGCGCCGCCAGCCAGCGCCCCGTAGACCGCGTGCCGTCGCGAGATCGCGACCGTCACCGAAGCGCCGAGTTTTTGAAACAGTGCCCATACGGTGGCGACCGCCACCGCCACGATCACCGCGCGCAGGATCTGCGGCCGGCGCGCGGGAATCGAGAGGTACAGAATCAGCAAGAACACCGCGAAGGAGCCCATCGAGAACGCGCGCCGGGGGATCGTGAACCACGACGCGATCTCGGAGATTCCGGGCGCCGCGATGATCAGCTGGAACACGTAGTCGCCGACCGCGGCCACGGAGAAGAAGAGCATGGCACCCATCACGTAGGCGAGGGTGAGCAGACGACGGTGCAGGAAGCCGACCTTGCGCCGCGAGCCCATGGCTCCGTTGATGCTCCACTCGAGCGACTCGAACAACCCGGCCGCCACGAAGAAGAGCGAGACCAAACCCAGGATCCCGAAGCCCTGCCAGCTCTGCACCAGCCCCGCGATGTTCTCGAGGATGGCTTCGCCCGCGCCGGGCGGGAGCAGGCCCAAGAGTGTGTCGTACAGGTTGCTGTTGGTGACCGGCTGGTTGCGAAACACCCAGCCCGCGACGGCGGTGGTGATGAACAGGAACGGGATCAGGCCGAGCAACAGATGAAACGCGAGGCCGGCCGCCATGAGCGGCACCAAGCGCTGGCCGAACAGCACTCGCACCTCGTGGAGCAGCCGGCCGATCGTCAAGAAGGCATGGAGCAGGGTGACACCTCGAAAGATCGCGGAGAGTATATCGCGCGCCCCGCACGTCGCCAAAGCAGAATGTTGCCAAGACGTTGCGAACGCTGCGCGGCGGGTCCTGTCACCGGTCACCCCGCGGACTGGCGCCGCGGGGGCCCCACCGGCGCCACCCGCCGCGGGACGCTACGAGGCGAAAAGCAAGACGCCCCGCCGGGCGAAGGCGGGGCGTCGTCCGAAGGCGGCTCTTGCCGACGGGCCTACTACTCTTCCCAGCTCAAGACGCCGCCCGTCTTGTACTCGGTGACGCGCGTCTCGAAGAAGTTCTTCTCCTTCTTGAGGTCGATGACTTCGCTCATCCACGGGAACGGGTTGGCGACGTTGTACAGCTTGGGGAGGTTGATCCGTTCCAGCCGGCGGTCGGCCACGTACTTCACGTACTGGTGGATGGCGTCGGCGTTGAGGCCCAAGATGCCCTTGGGCAGGCAGTCGCGCGCGTACGCGTGCTCCAGCTCGACCGCGCGCTTGATGTTGGCGACCAGCGTGGCCTTGAAATCCTCGGTCCAGATCTCCGGGTTCTCGAGCACGATATTGTTGATGAGGTCGCAGCCGAAGGCGAGGTGGACCGACTCGTCTCTCAAGATGAACTGGAACTGCTCGCCCACGCCGACCATCTTGTTCTGGCGCAGGAACGACAGCATCATCACGAAGCCCGCGTAGAAGAAGATGCCCTCCATGATGACGTAGAAGCCCACCAGGTCGTGTACGAACTTCTGGATGTTGTCCGTGCCCTCGGTGTTGAAATTGGGGTCGAGAATCGACTTGGTGATGTCGATCACGAAATCATCCTTGGCTTTGATGCTCGGGATGCTCATGTACATGCTGTAGACCTCGTCGGGGTCGAGCCCGAGCGTGTCGCAGCAGTAGATGAAGGTGTCGGTGTGGATCGCTTCCTCGAAGGCCTGGCGCAGGAGATACTGCCGGCACTCGGGGTTGGTGACGTGGCGGTAGACGGTGAGCACTATGTTGTTCGCGGTCAGGCTCTCCGCGGTGGAGAAGAAGCCCATGTTCCACAGCACGAGGCGCCGCTCGTGCGACGAGAGCGCGTCGGGGCTGCGCCACATCTCGACGTCCTTCTGCATGTTCACTTCTTCTGGTGTCCAGTTGTTGGCGACCCCGTCCTTGTAGTGCTTGCGCGCCCAGTTGTACTTCATGGGCAGGATCTTGTTGGGATCCGTGGCGGAGCAGTTGAGGAGTCGCTTCTCGTGCGGTCGTTCAGCCATGGTGTTTTCCTCCGGCCCGCTTACTGGCAGGCCTCGCACGTCGGGTCTTCGATCGAACACGCCTTGGTGACCTGGGTCGCGGGAACCGGTTGCGCCACCACGTGTGCGGCACCCGCGAACTTCTTCGCCTTCGAGTCGAGCGTCGACTTCTCGATCCCGGACGCCCCCAGCGTGCGTAGATAGTACGTCGTCTTCAGGCCCATCTTCCACGCCGTCATGTAGGTCTCGGAGATCTGCTTGCCCGACGTGCTGGTGGTGAAGACGTTGACCGACTGGCTCTGGTCGATCCACTTGCCGCGGTGCGCGGCGTGCTTGACGATCCACACCGGGTCGATCTCGAACACTTCCTGGTACTTCGCGCGCACGTCGGCCGGGATCTCCGCGATCGACTGCACGCTGCCGTCGTAGTACTTGATCTTCTCCATCATGTCCTCGTCCCACAGGCCGAGCTCCTTCAAGTCGCTCACCAGGAAGCGATTGATGATGGTGAACTCACCGCTGAAATTGGACTTCACGTACATGTTCTTGTAAATGGGCTCGATCGACGGCACGCAACCCGCGATGTTGGCGATGGTCGCGGTGGGTGCGATCGCCATCATGTTGGAGTTGCGAATGCCGTGCGTCTTCACGCGCTCGCGCACGGGCGCCCAGTCCATCCACGTGCGCCGGTCCACACCGGTCGACAGGCCGCGCTCGCTTTCGAGGAGGTCCAGCGTGTCCACCGGGAAGATCCCGCGATCCCACTTCGAGCCCCGGTAGGTCTCGTACGCACCCTTCTCCTCGGCCAGCTCCGACGAGGACAGGATGGCGTGGTAGGAGATGAACTCCTGCAGGTTGTCCGAGAACTCCACGGCACCCTCGTCGCCGAAGGGAAGGTTGAGCAGGTAGAGCGCATCCTGCAGTCCCATGATGCCGAGCCCGATGGGGCGGTGGCGCAAATTGGCGCGCCGCGCCTCTTCGGTGGGATAGAAGTTCAAGTCGACCACGTTGTCGAGCATGCGGACCGCCATCTTGATGGTGTACTTCAGGCGCTCGTGGTTGAGCTTGCCGTCGTCGACGTGGCGCGACAGGTTGATCGAGCCCAGGTTGCACACCGCGGTCTCGTCCTCGGACGTGTTGAGCGTGATCTCGGTGCACAGGTTCGAGCTGTGCACGACGCCGACGTGGTCTTGGGGCGAGCGCAGGTTGCACGGATCCTTGAACGTGATCCACGGGTGCCCGGTCTCGTACAGCATCGTGATCATGCGGCGCCACAGGTCGATCGCGCGCACCTTCCGGAACAACCGAATCTGTCCCGCATCCGCCATGCGCTCGTACTCTTGGTAGCGCAGCTCGAAGGCGCGGCCGTATAGGTCGTGCAGGTCGGGCGTCTCGTCGGGCGACAAGAGCGTCCACGTTCCGTCCTCCAGCACGCGCTTCATGAACAGATCGGGAATCCAGCTCGCCGTGTTGGTGTCGTGCGTGCGGCGGCGCTCGTCGCCGGTGTTCTTGCGCAGCTCGAGGAAGTCCTCGAAGTCGTAGTGCCAGCACTCGAGGTACACGCACGTGGCACCCCGACGCTTGCCGCTGCGATTGATGGCTGCGGTGGTGGCGTCGACGATCTTCAAGAAGGGTACGACACCCTGGCTGCCGACGTTGGTGCTCTTGATCTGGGCGCCCGTGCCGCGGATGTTGGTCCAGTCGTTTCCGAGGCCGCCCGACCACTTGGAGAGCTGGGCGTTGTCGCCGACACACTTCAAGATGTGCGAGAGGTCGTCCTTGACCGTCGTGAGGTAGCACGAACTCATCTGCGGGTGGTTGGTGCCCGAATGGAACAAGGTCGGCGTCGACGGCACGTAGTGCAACGACGAGATCACGTCGTAGAACTTGAGCGCCCAGTCCTCGCGGTCCTTGGGCTCGTTCATCGCGAGTCCCATCGCGATACGCATCCAGAAGTACTGCGGCGTCTCGAGGATCTCCTGCTTCAGGCTTTTCAGGAAATAACGGTCGTAGAGCACCTGCGCGCCCAGATACGTGAAGAGCGCGTCGCGCTCGGGGCGCAGCTCGGCGCCCAGGCGCGCGAGGTCGAACTCGAGCATGGCCGGGTCCAAGCGCCCGGCGTCCACCCCAGCCTTGATCTTGTGCGCGAACCCGGTGCGGTGCGCTTCGGCGAACGTGTCCGCGAACTCGTCCATCCCCAGCACGGCCTTGTAGAGGTCGTTGAACAGGAAGCGGGCCGCGAGCGTCGAGTAAATGGGATCGCGCTCGATGCGCGCGCGGATGGCCATGATGACGGCCTGGTTGATCTCCGAGGTCTTGATGCCGTCATAAAGTCCCAGCTTGGTGTCGCGCAGGATGCCGATCACGTCGATCGAGCCATCGAGACCGATGCAGCAGTTGGTGATCGCCTTCTCGATCTCGCCGATGTTGAACTCGACGGTTTCGCCGCTGCGCTTGACGACCTTGATCTCGCGGCGGTCGATCTTCTCCAAGAGCTCGTCTTGCTTGTGACGGCGGACGGCCTCGCGCTCCTTGCGATAGAGGATGTAGGCCTTGGCCACCTCGAAGAGCCCGCGCTCGGCGAGCATCATCTCGACGACGTCCTGGATGTCTTCGACGCCGGGGATGCGCTCTTCGAACTTCTGTTCGACGAGCCCGGTCACGTCGTCGGTCACCGAGGAGTAGAACTCGGAAGCGACGGTGACCCCGGTGGCGACGCACGCCTTCTCGATGGCGTGCTCGATGCGGGTACGGTCGAAGTCGACGATCGAACCGTTGCGCTTCTTGATCTTGCTGATCTCCATAGAACTCCTAGCGGCCTGGGGGCCGAAAACCGTCCTAACCTAATACCTATTAACGGGTTAGAGAACCAATCGGGCTCGGGATCCGCTCCCCGTCGGTGACCGGCCCACGTAACTCGCTGCGGCGTTTGACGCAACAGGTTGGGTGGGTCGGTTCGAGGACCCCCTACCGATTGAGGTTCGGCCATAGTACGGACGACCCTGGGGGTCGTCAAGACTTTCTCCGGGTTGTGAAATGTTTATCTTCGCCCGCCTTATCTTGTTTGCCTATCGTAAGATATGCAGATTCGAGCGGTCCGGCAATGTGGAATGTTGGTGGATGGCAGGTGGATAACATTCGGCTAGAATGCACCCCCGTGACGACCGTTGCCGAGAACGTCGCGCGCGTGCGCGAACGCGTCCAGAAAGCGCTGCGAACCGCCGCGCGGGGGAGCGACGAGGTCACCGTCGTGGGCATCACGAAGACCTTCGGCCCCGAGGTGGTGCGCACGGTGATCGAGGCCGGGATCGCCGACATCGGCGAGAACCGCGTGCAGGAGTTGCTCGAGAAGCAGGACGCGCTCGGCACGGGCGCGTGCCGCTGGCACCTGGTGGGACCGCTGCAGCGCAACAAGGCCGGGAAGGTCGTGGGCAACGTCGTCCTGCTCCACGCCATCGACGGCGTTCGCATCGCCCAAACCGTCGACCGGCTCGCGCGCGAGCGCAGCCTGCGCGCCCGCGTGCTCCTGGAAGTGAACACGTCGGGCGAAGCGAGCAAGCACGGGGTGGCACCCGCGCAAGCCCCGGCCACGGCCGACGCCCTCGCGCGCTTGGAAGGCCTCGACTTGCTCGGCCTGATGACCATGGGGCCGGCCTCGCGCGGCGCCGACGAAACGCGCGCGTGCTTTCGCTCCCTCGCGCGGCTCGCTGCGCAATTGCGCGGCATCACCGGGCTCCCGCTGCCCGTATTGAGCATGGGCATGAGCGACGACTTCGAGGTCGCGATCGAAGAGGGCGCGACGATGATTCGGGTCGGTCGGGGTATCACAGGCGAACGAGTGTAACGGCCCCCACCGACGGGTGAGAAAAAACTTACCAGTTTTAGGGGGTTCTTGTATGCTGCCCGGGACCGTGCGCCCCTCGCCTCCGTAGGCGATTGATTTCGGGGCGGTTACGGAGGCGGGAAGAAGCTGCCCGGCTGGCGTGTGGATTGCTTGCACGTTCCGCGGGTGGCGCCGAGGCGGGGCCCCCGCGCCCTCGGACGCGGGGTGGCGAGGCGACAGGACCCGCGGAACGTGAAAGTCCGCGAGGAGGATCGAAGATGCGCATCACACCGTTGGACGTTCGTAAGCAAGAGTTCCGGAAGGCCATGCGTGGTCTCGATGGCGACGAGGTGTACGCGTTTCTCTCGACCGTCGCCGACGAGTACGAAGCCGTGCTCAACGACAACAAGGCGCTGCGCGAGCGGCTGCTCGAGCTCGACGACAAGGTCCAGGAGTATCGCACCATCGAGCGCACGCTGCGCGACACGCTCTTGACCGCCGAGCGCGTCACCGTCGAAGCCAAGGACAACGCGCGCCGTGAAGCCATGCTGATCATCAAGGAAGCCCAGCTCGAGGCGCAGAAGGCGCTGCGTGACATTTCCACCGAGGGCGCGCGCCTGCGCCAGGAAGTCCAGCGCCTGCGCTCGCAGCGCGACGCGTACATCGCCAAGATGAAGGTCGTCGCCGAGTCGCACGTGAAGTTCATCGAGTCCGCGGCGCGCGATTTCCACGTCGAAGACCGCGCGACGAGCGAAGAGTCGCGCGCGGAGAAATCGTACGAAGCGCGCAGCGTACCGCCGGCGCCGCCGGCGTCGCCGACGCGCACCACGGGGTTGTTCGACGCGAGTGGGTCCCGGCCCGACACCCTGCCGCAGCGCACGTCCAGCATTTTCGAAGAGAAGGCCCCCGAGTCCGCGCCCACCGAGGCGCTGCCCGGCTTCGGCGAGATCCTCGACCGTCTCTCGCAGGGTCAGCGCGATGTCCTCGAGTCGGGCTCCGGCGTTCCCGCGGCGAGCGACCCCGCGTCGGCGCCGCCTCGCCCCGCCCCGCCCGCCCAAGGCGGCTCGATCGGTGAGACGCGCGAGTCGGAGTGGAACATGGATCAGTTCCGCCGCGACCTCCAGAACATCGCGTCGACGCTGCGCCAGAGCGAGCCCCGCGAGTAGCCAGCCCGCCTTTTGCCAGTTCCTGGCCCGGGGCGCATTTGCTATCATGCTGCCCCTCTATGCACAGCCTCTTTGACCGCATTCGGGAAGCGGCGGCGTTCGTTCGGACGCGCACCGGTATCGAGCCGCGCTTCGGACTCGTGCTCGGCACCGGGCTCGGCGACCTCGCGGACGCGATGGAGATCGACGCGATCGTCCCGTACGCGGAGATTCCGCACTTCGTGCGCTCGACGACGGAAGGACACAAGGGCAACCTCGTCCTGGGAACCCTCGGCGGCAAGCCGGTCGTGTCGATGCAGGGCCGCCTTCATTATTATGAGGGCTACTCGATGCAGGACGTCACCTTCCCGATCCGCGTCCTGCGCGCGCTGGGGGCCGACGACCTGGTGGTGTTCAACGCGGTCGGCGGCATGACCACGCACCTCGACCTGGGCGACCTCGTCGTCGTCACCGACCACATCAATCTCATGGGCGACAACCCCCTCATCGGCTGGAACGACGACCGCCTGGGCGAACGCTTCCCCGACATGTCGGAGCCCTACAGCCGCGCGCGCCGCGAGCTCGCCGAGCGCGTTGCACTCGGGCTGGGAACGCCGTTGCGGCGCGCGGTGCTGGTCGCGGTCGCGGGGCCCAACCTCGAGACGGCGGCGGAGTACCGCTTCCTCGCGCGCATCGGCGCCGACGTGGTGGGCATGTCGATGGTGCCGGAGAACCTGGTCGCGGTGCACGCGGGCATGCAGGTGCTGGGTGTGTGCGTGGTGACGGACTTGTGCCGCCCCGACGCGCTCGAAAAAGCCGACATCGCCAAGATCATCGCCACCGCTAACGCGGCTGAGCCGAAGCTCCGTGCCTTCGTGGTCGAGTACTTGAAACGCGCTTAGTGCCGCGCCCTTTCGGCGCCGTTACACGATGAAACCGACTCCATTCCCCAAGCTCGCATCGAGCCAGAACGTCCCGCAAGCCGAGGAGGCGATCGCGTCCTTCTGGGAGCGCGAGCGCGTCTTCGAGAGGAGCGTCGAGTCGCGCCCGGCCGCCAAGCCCTTCGTGTTCTACGAAGGCCCGCCCACCGCCAACGGCCGCCCGGGCGTGCACCACGTGATCGCGCGGCTGTGCAAGGACCTCGTGTGCCGGTATCGCACCATGCGCGGCTACCGCGTGGTGCGCAAGGCGGGGTGGGACACGCACGGACTCCCGGTCGAGATCGAGGTCGAACGAGAGCTGGGGATCGTACGCAAAGAGGAGATCGAGGCCTACGGCATCGCCGAGTTCAACCAGAAGTGCCGCGAGAGCGTGTTCCGCTACGAAAAGGACTGGGTCGC
>JAKEHA010000177.1 GCA_022615275.1 Candidatus Latescibacterota bacterium | reverse complement strand
GATCGCGCGCGCCTTGCCGGTCTTGAGGATGGAGAGGTTGGCCAGCGCCATTCCGATCCGATCCGCGAGCTCGGTCAGCGTCATGCGCCGATCGTGCAGCAGGTCGTCGAGCTTGACGACGATCGCCACGTCACACCGTCCCTTCCAGGTCGTCGCGCATGCGCGTGCCGTGTGCGAACACCTGAGCCAGCACGAACGTGAGGAGCACGGCGAGCCAACCGTTGAGTGAAAAGCCGGCATCGAGGTCGACCGGATGCCCCGGGGTCGAAATGGCTTTGTCGATCGCGCCCACGACGAAGCTGACCAACTGCAGCGCGAACAGCGCCCACGCGATCCCGCGCAGGCGGAGCGCGTTCGCGGCCACGAACGGATCGCCCGCGCGAACCGTCTCGACGATGGCGAGCATCCTCTTGAGGATGGCGTAGTAGAGCGGGACCGAGGCGATGCCGATGACAGCGACCGCGCGCAGGCCCATGATCACCCGCTCCGCCTCGGCCGAAGGCGAAAGCTCGAGCGAGCTCATGATCCACTCCCGGTGGGGCAGGACAAGCAGCAGCGCGAGGATCGCGGCGCCGGAGACCCAGTTCACGATGATGAGAATGCGCAGCACGACGTGGGCGATCGGCAGCGCGGCGGATGGCGAGGTGGGCGTTGACATGGCTCGTTACCTCCTGGTATATCGAATACCAATACATCATATATCGATTATCGTCAAGCTAAATATTGGTAGTCGATAAATTCACCGGGGCGGCCCACAGCCGTCCCTCGCGAGCCCGAACCGGCAGCGCAGCGCGTTCTTCTCGCGTCGAGAGCGGTATTGATCGCGTCGGCTGACGCTGACTGAGCGAGGGGATAATTGAGTAACGGACCTACTGATGCGCTCGCCGGCACCATGGCACTCGGCTTGCGTGATCACCGTGGCGGGCGCGGGAGCGTGACGCGTTTCCCATCGCGTTTTCGTGCTACCCCGTGGCCGGCTTGGAGAATCGAGACCGATTGCACCCTGCAAAGCGAGGTATAGATGCCATGCGAAAGCACACTTTCATCCGGACGGTAATGACGGGACTCATGCTCGCGGCCGCCCTGTCCGTCGCGTGCGGGGACGATCCGGCCGGCGTCCCCGGCATTCAGCCGGAGATCGTGAACAACGTCGACAACTTCCAGTTCCAAGTGACGGCGGTAAATAACTATACGGGCTCGTTGGACTACACATGGTCAAACACGGGCGTTTCCGCCAACGTGGATCAGTCCTGCTCGGTCAGCGGCGGAACGGTGATGCTGGCCCTCATCGACGACGCCGGACAGACCGTCTATACGAAGAACCTCTCGGAAGGCGGCTCGTTCGCGTCCAGCACGGGAACGACCGGCACGTGGCGTATCCATGTCACCATGATGCAGGCGAGCGGCAACCTGAACTTCCGCGTCGACAAGCGAACGCCGTAGCGAAGGCGGAGTCACCAAGCCGATGCGGACGGCATGCTCATCCGCCAAGTGTGGTTCTGCGGCTGGGTTCGTTTCGGACCGAACAACGAAAGGGCCGTTCGACGTACGTGCCGAACGGCTCTTTCGTTGAAATATGGCGGGGCCGACGAGACTCGAACTCGCGACCTCCTGCGTGACAGGCAGGCGTTCTAACCAACTGAACTACGACCCCGAAAAACGGCGCGCGGGATGGAAGGGGAACCGCGCGGAGCCCTAAGCTAGCACCGACTCGGCCCCGTGTCAATCCCCTATTTTACGCCATTTCAATATGTTATGCCGATGTGCGAGGGGTGGTGCGGGGCAGCAGTCCGGCCAGCGAGCCTTCGGGAACGAGTGCGCCCGCCAGCACTTGCGCGACCGCGGAGGCGACCTGCGTCGAGGCGCCGAGCGAGATCACGATCGGCGTTCCCTCCGGCACCCAGTCGTCGACGATCCAGCCCGTCAGCACGACGACGTTGGGGCGGTACTCGTCGGCGAGTGCAGAGAGTCCCAGCGCGAATTCTTCCGAGGGCGCCCCGCGCGACGAGAACACCATCACGACCTCCTCGTTCGCCAGTTCGCGCGCAGCGCCGGTGCTGCCCGCGAAGCGGGCCGCGTCGACCACGGTCGCGCGCTCGCGCTGGAATAGGGGGCGCAGGTTGCCTTCGGTGTCGGTCTCGAAATCGGTGACGAGCGGCATGCGCTGCCAGCGCGGGAAGTGCCGGCATACGACGTCGAGAAAGCCGGCCACGTCCTGCTTCTTCAAAGTTTCGCTCGGCGACCATTCGACGGGCAGCACGACGCAGGTCGAGTCGGGAGCCAGCGCCTGGAAGCGGGCCCAATCGCTGCCCGCGGTGATGCTCTGCTCCGCGACCGTGCGGTACACCGCCGGCACCGAGGGATACGCGTTGAGCTCGATCACCTTGCCGCCCGCGGGTCGCGCCGAGGCGCGCGGGTCGGCCGCGCGTTCGCGCAGCTTGGTCACGCGCGCGCTGGAGGCGTCGAGGATCGAGAGCACGTTGCGCAACGGCTCGCTCTCGGCGGCCGCTTCGGCCAGCTTCTCGTCGACGCGTCCGCGGTCGACGATCTTCTCCAGGGTGCGCACGATGGTCTCCATGACGTTCAGCGACATCACCGGCTCGCTGCCGCGCTCGACTTGCACCTGCTCGGGGATGGGCTTGGTGTGGAGCAAGAGATCCGAACCCGCCAAAAGCGAGCGTTCGTTGCCGCCCGTCACCATGCCGGAGCGCTCGGAGGCGTACCAGCGCGCACCCGCCATCTCGAGGGCGTCCGTGATGACGACACCGTCGTAGTTCAACTCGGTTCTCAACATGCCTCGGATGATGCGTGCGTCGAAGCTGGCCGGGATCAGTTCCTCGCGGCCCATGGCATAGGCGACGTGCGACATCATCATGAGGTCGACGCCGGCCTGGATCGAGCGCCGGAACGGAATCAGGTCCGCGACACCCAGGTCTTGCGCCGACTTGCGCACCTCGGGGAGTGTCTCGTGCGAATCCTCCGCCGTGGATCCGTGCCCCGGGAAGTGCTTCGCGCACGAGAGCACGCCTGCCTCGCGAAAGCCCGCGATGGTCTGCTCGACGAAGGCGGCCACGCGCTCGGGGTCGGCGCCGAAGGTGCGGAGCCCCGTGATGGCACTCGGCGATTCGAAGTAGCAGTCGGCGACGGGGGCCAGCACGACGTTACAGCCGAGCTTGCGCATGGCCTTGCCGGTCTCGTACGCGACCTCGGCGGCGAGGTCCAAGTCCCCGGTGGCCGCGATGGCGAGCGGGGCGGGCGGAACACCGATGATTTGCCTCAGCTCGGCCACGAAGTCCCCCTCGTGGTCGGCCATGACCAGCGGGTTCAGACCTTCGCGCGCGAGTTCCTCGCACACGCCGCCGATCAGATCGCCCACCTGCGAGAGGCTCTCGATGTTGCGCGCGAACAGGATCACGCCGGACACCGAGTGGAACTCGAGGTACTTGCGCTCGTGCGGCAACAGGCGCGGGCCGGTCAGCGCGATGACCTTGTGCCGCTCCATCTTTCGAATCAGATGGAAGCGAACCTCGGGGGTGAGAACGTCGTGCTCTTTGTTCATTTCTCTAATAGCCGGGTTTCAGCTCCGCGCCCGGATAGTAGTGCTGCAAGATCATCGTGTACGAGTAGCCCTTGCGCGCCATGCCGAGGGCACCATTCTGGCACATGCCGACACCGTGGCCGTTGCCGCCGCCCGCGAAGCTCACGACGCCCACGCGCGACCCGCTCATTACGGTCTCGACGTCGAAGAGCGTGCTGGGCATGATGCGCCCCTTGCCCACGTCGAGCATGACGACGCGGCGAATCCGGTCGCCCTCGACGACGAACGACTGCGTCGAGGTCACGATCTCGAGTTCCTGCACGCGCCCCGAAGCACTTCGCTCGCGCACGCGCACGTCGACCAGCTCGCCCACTTCCGCTTCGTCCACACCCGCCACCATGGGGAGTGTGCGCCGCACCGTGTCGCCCAGCGCGCGTCCCGAGAACGAGTAGCGCCACCGGAAATTGCGCGCCGGCGCGCAGAAGCTATCGCCCCCGCCTTCGCCGCGGTCGCGGCGGCCGTACAGGTACGGCGCCGAAGGCCGGTCCGGCCAGATCTTCCGGATATCGGAGGTGTGGCCGCCGCAGGTGGCACTATAGTACGCGTCGCAGAACTCGCCCTTGTGCATCAGCACCAGCCCGCGCGTGTCGTACACCGCGGAACTGGTCATGCGGCCGCGCTTCTCGTTGCCCCGATACACCTGGTCCATGACGCCCGCTTCGACGTCGTAGGGCTTCTCGCGGTTGAGCTCGATGCGCGACATGGCGTAGGTGCGAGCGGCGACAGCCTGCGCTTGCACCGCGGCGTACGCGTCGGGCCCGGGCGTACCGATCTCGTGCGGGACCACGCCCTCGAGATAGGTCTCCAGCGGAACCAGGCCCACGAGGTCCACTCCCCCGTCTTCGCGCGGCAGGGCGCGAATACTGCCAGGATACCACACCCCGCCCACCGACAACGGCTTCTCGACCGGCTCGATGGTGACCTCCGTGGCGCTGGAGGCGCTCTGATCGGTGGCGTCGTGCCGCACCGTCAAGGCGCGACCGTCGCGGTACACCGACACCGTGCCGCCGCGATCGCTCTCGAATTCGAGCACACCGCCCACGAGGACGCGAAAGCCCGTGGTGGTGGCGACGGTGGCCGACCCGCTGGTCGAAAACACGAGCACGCGGATGGTGGGCTCGCCGCGCACTTGCGCGGCGCGAGCGGGACCGCCGAGTGGGATCCAGAACCCCGCGGTCGCGAGCACGACCGATGCAACCTCGATGAACCTCATTCGGTACCCCTTGCGATCGTTCCCAGAACCAGCGCATGCGACGCACCCGTCACCGCGCGCAAGACGTTGCTGCGTCCCATTAGTGATTCGCGCGCGAGAAATGCGAAGTCGACCGCCTCCTTGGCTTCGGCGGGAATACCCAGCGCGTCGATGGGCTCCACCGGAATCGGCGCGAGGGCCGCCTCCAGTTGCCCGAACATGGCGCGATTGCGCGCACCCCCGCCGGTGACGAACACTTCGTCCACCCCGCCCTGCGGCAAAAAGCGCTGCATCGCGTCGACGATTGTTTCAATGGTCAGCGCGACGGCGGTGGCGAGCACGTCTTCGCTCGACGCGTTCTCGGCGTCGGCCGCAGTCTTCAACGCCCATGCAAACGGCGGCCCGAATTCGCGGTGTCCCGCCGATTTGGGCGGCGATGCGACGAAGTACGGGTGCCGCATCATGCGCTCGACGACCTCGCGCACGGGTGTGCCCGCGCGCGCGCGCACGCCGTCTTCATCGTACGCGCCGCGCGCCGGAAACAGCGCGCGAAACAGCGTGTCCACCACCATGTTGCCGGGACCCGCGTCGAATGCGATTACGTTTTCGGGCGATCCGCCCTTGGGCAAATACGTCAGGTTGGAGATGCCGCCGATATTCAGGATGACGCGATTCGTGCTATGGCTGCGGCGCAGCATGAAATCGCAGTACGGCGCGAGTGGCGCACCCTGTCCGCCGATGGCAACGTCGCCGCTCCTGAAATCGCCGACCGTGGTGACACCGGTGAGTGCGGCGATCATGGCGGGCGAGCCTATTTGCAGCGTACCCGCCACCGGAGAGCCGCTCCCCGGCGGCACGTGCGCGACCGTCTGTCCGTGCGATCCCACGAAGTCGATCGCGCGCGGCTCCTGGCCCGCGCGCCGGCACACGTCGAAGAAGGCGCCCGCGAACGCCACCGCCACACTCGTCGACAAGAGGGCCACGTCCTCCGCGGTGACGGCGGCGCCGCCCGCCAGGTCGGCGAGCGATTCGCGCAGCGAGTCCGGGTACGGGAGCGACGAGAACTCGATCACTTCGACGCGCGGGTGCTCGGGGTTCGCGGTCATCGCGACCAGCGCGGCGTCCACGCCGTCCATCGAGGTGCCCGACATCAACCCCACGCACGTGAAGCGGTCCTTGCCGACGAGGGAGTGCCAGAGGTGGTGCGACATGGGTTACTTCGAGATACCCGCGGTGAGACCGCCGATGATGCGGCGCTGGAGCACGAGAAACGCCGCCACCACCGGCAAGGCCGAGATGACGGCTCCCGCCATCAAGTGTCCCCAGTCGATGCTGTGCGCGCCTTGCGACAGCATCGCGAGCCCGACCGGGAGCGTGCGCATGTTGGAACTGTGCGTCAGTATAAACGGAAACAGGAACGAGTTCCAGTTGGTGAGGCAAGTATGGATCGCCACCACCGCCAAGACCGGCTTGAGCATCGGAAACACGACCCGAAACAGGATCGTGAACTCGCCCGCCCCGTCGATGCGCGCGGCCTCCTCGCAGTCCGCGGGCAGCGTCGAGACGTACTGGCGAATGAGAAAGATGTTGAACGGGTCGACGAGGAACGGGAGTGTCAGCGCCCAATACGTGTCGATGAGTCCCATCTTCTGCATCAGTATATAGAGCGGCACCAATATCACTTGCTTGGGCAGCATGATGGTCGATAGCACGAGAAGAAACAGGAACTTGCCGCCGCGGATGCGAAAACGCGCGAAGGCGTAGCCCGCCATCGTGCAGCACACGATGTTGCCCAAGAGCACGATGACCGCGACCGCGAGGCTGTTGATGAAGTAGCGGTCGAAGGGGCCCGCCTGCCACACTTCCCCGTAGTAGCGAAGGCTCGGCCCCTCGGCGGTCTCGAGCGAGGTGGCGATCATCCACGCCAACGGATAGGCCATCACCGCCACGAGGAGCGCGAGCAGCGCCATGCGCACAAGCCGCATCACAGCGGGCGCGCCCCTTCCACCGCGGTCTCGGAGCGGAAGCGGCGCATGGCGACGATCGAGAAGATGCCGGAGAGCAGGAATACCGCGTACGCCACCACACTCGCGTAGCCGTAATCGAGGCGCCTGAACGCGGTGTCGTAGAGATACAGCACCAGCGTGTTGGTGGAGCCCAAGGGACCGCCCTGCGTCATGACGAGCACTTCGACGAACACCTGGAATGAGCGAATGGTGTTGATCACCAACACGAAGGCGATGGCCGGCTTCAAGAGCGGAAAGGTGACGTGGCGAAACGTCGCCCAGGTACCCGCGCCCTCCAATTCGGCCGCTTCGTAGAGCGAATCCGGGATCGACGTGCGCGCCGCGTCCAGCACGATGGCGTAGTAGCCGACCGCCGCCCACACGTCCATGGCCATGATGGCCGGCAGTGCCGTGCGCGGATCGGTGAGCCACCCGTGCCCCTCGATACCTAAGCGCGCCAGGAACTCGTTCAAGGCCCCGCCCGGCGCGTAGAACAACTTGAACAGGAGCGAGATCACGACCACCGACAAGATCGAGGGCAGGAACAGCGCGGCCTTGAAGACGCCCTTCATGGGAATCGCGCCGCGCAAGAGCGCCGCCAGTCCCAGCGCCGCCGCGGTCGTCACCGGTACCGTGCCCGCCACGAACAGCACGGTGTTGCGAAGCGCCCCGTGGAACGCGGAGTCGCCGAAGAGGCGCGCGAAGTTCTCGGTGCCGACGAAGCGCGTGCCCGCCACGTTGAGGGGATTGTAGTCGAGGAACGCGAGCACGAACGAGAACACGAACGGGAACACGAAGAAGGCGGCGTACACCGCCGCCCACGGGAGCAGGAACCACGCGACGGGCGGTAGGACGAGTCGACGCGTCGCCACACCCACCTACTTCTTCGGGAAGCGCGCGGCGATCTCTTGCACTTCTTTGGCGGCGTCGTCGAGGCACCAGCGCGGCGCGCGGCGCCCGTACAGCGACTCCTCCACCGCGCGGTCGATCGCTTCCTCCATCTCGATCCAGCCCGGGTGGGCCGGTGTGGTGCGGCTGGTGAGCGATTGCTCGACGAACACGCGCACGCGCGGATCGTTCGTGAAATCGGAGTCGTTCATGGCGGCGCGGTCGGCGGGAAAGACGCTGCCCGCGGCGATCGAAAGCTTCTTCGCCTGTGGGTAGGCCTGCAGGAAGCGCGCGAGTGCCACGGCCGCGTCCTTGTGCTTCGAGGCCTTGAACACCACCAGCATCTCCGCGCCCGCGAAGCTCGCGTGCGAGCCGTGATCGGCCGACGGTTTGGGCACCAGCGCCACCGAATAATCGAGGTCGGGGGCTTCGAGCTTGTAGTTCTTGAGATTCCACGCGCCCGAGACTTGCATGCCCAGGCGTCCGGTCTTGAAGTACTGGTCGAGGACTTCCTGCTTCTCTTGCAGCGAGAACGGCGCGAGCTTCAAATAGAACTCGAGCGCTTCCAGCACCGCGGGGCTGTTGAGCACGACCGTTCCGCTCTCGTCGAACACGTCGCCGCCGTTGCCCCACGCGAAGGCCATGAACTTCTTATAGAGGACGTACCTCTCTCCGATATTCTGCCCGAAGCCGTAGATGCCCGTCCCCAATTCGCCGATCTTCTGCGACGCGGTGAGCAGCTCGTCCCAGGTTTGCGGCGGACGGTCGGGGTCCAACCCGGCGCGGCGGAACAGAGCCCGATTGACGAAGAGCACGCGTGACCCTTGCACCCACGGTAGCCCGTACGCGCGTCCGTTCCACAAGGCGCTCTCCCACATGAGGAAGCTGTCGCGCTCGGCTTCGTACACGGTGGTGAGATCCTCGAGGACGCCTTCGTAGCTGAAACGCGGGAGCCAGGTCGAACCCAACTCGCACAGGTCGGGCTGGGTGCCCGACGCGAGTGCGGCCTGGATCTTCTCCAGCCCAGTCGCCCACGTGAGCTGCTCGACCACGACGTCGACCTCGGGGTTCTGGGCCTCGAACTCGTCGACCAAGGGTTGAATGACGGCCAGGTCCCAGAACTGCCAGAAATGCACGACGGCGCGATCGGACGCGTCTTTCTTGGCGCACGCGACCAGCGCGAGCACCGCCGCCGCGACCACGAGGCGCGCGCCGCGCGAAGGCATCATTCGCGTTCTCCCAGCGCACGCGCCAGAAAGCCGCCCGCGTCCTGCAAGAGGCGCTCGGCCTCCTTGCGATCGACGCGGCGCCGTTCCATGACCACGGCGACTTTGACATTGCGATCGGACGCGTCGTACACGCGCGTCGCTTCGTCGTACGACAATCCGGTCAGCATCATGACGATGCCCTTTCCGCGCTCCACCAGCTTGGCACTGTTGGGGCGCACGTCGACCATAAGGTTCTCGTACACCTTGCCCAGCTTGACCATGCTCGCGGTGGTGATCATGTTGAGCACCATCTTCTGGGCCGTGCCCGCCTTCAAGCGGGTCGAACCCGTGATCGCCTCGGGCCCCGGGATCACCGTGATCACGACGTCCACGCCCGGGTCGGCGCCGTCGTTGCAGCACACGAGCACCGTGCGCGCGCCGCGCCGCTTCGCTTCCGCGAGCGCGGCGAGGACGTAGGGTGTCCGCCGGCTGGCTGCGATTCCGGCCACCACGTCGCGCTCGGAGACACCCGCACCCGCGACGTCGTCGGTACCCGCGGACTCGATGTCCTCGACTCCTTCGCGCGAGCGGAAAACCGTCTCACGCCCGCCCGCGATGATCCCCTGCACCATCTCCGGCTCGACGCCGAAGGTCGGCGGGCACTCGGAGGCGTCGAGGATGCCCAAGCGGCCGCTGGTACCGGCGCCCACGTAGTACAAGCGGCCGCCGCGCCGGAACGCCTCCGAGACCAGGTCGACCGCGCGCGCCAGGTCGGGAATCGCCTTGCGCACGGCGTCGGCGACACCGCGGTCCTCGTCGTTCATCATCTCGAGGATGCGCGTCGTGGGAGCCAGGTCGATCTCGCGTGTGCGGGGGTTGCGGCTCTCGGTCGTGAGACGCTTGAGCTCGTCGAACAATCCGCTGGTAGCGCGCTTTTCCGGCATGGTGTGGTGTTGCGACGCGCGTCGAAGCCGTCGCGACGGGCCGAAGTCTAGCAAAGGCGGCAAAAAACCGACAAAGACTATTCGGAGGGGCTACTGGACCTTGGAGACCTTGCCGCGCACGGTGGCCGATCCCCCGCGCTGCTCGACCTTGATCACGTACAGGTAGGTGCCGTTGGCGATCTCGTCCCCGGAGCCGTCGCGGCCGTCCCAGAAGACTGCGTTGTTGCCCGGGAAGCGGGCGGAGACGGGAATATCCAGGCGCCGGACGCGCTTGCCGCTGACCGTGTAGATGTCGATCGAGCCGTCGGTGATCTCCACGTCGTTCCGGAACATGATGTGGGTGCCGGCGTCGCGGAACGGGTTCGGGTAGTTGAGAAGCTCCGAGAGCCCGGTGTCGTCGCCGACCACGAGCTGGTAGAGGAACTCGATGGTGGGGCCCGCCACCAGGCGCAACTCGTGCGTCCCCACCGAGAGCGTCTTCTGGAAGGTGATGATCCAGGCCAGCGAGTCCTCGGGGCTCGGGTTCGAGAGCGTGAACGGGCTCACCGGCGACTGGTCGATGAAGACGCCGATCTCGGATCCCGGCACATAGACCGGGAAGGAGAGATCGATGCGATAGTCGCCCTTGGCGGGAACCGAGGCGCCGCTCGTCACCACGTGCCCGTTGACCGCCACCTCGATGCTCGACTCGACCCGCAGCGTGAACTCCGCCACGATGTGGTAGTTCCCTGCCAGCGTGTCGGGCGCCTGCAGCGCGCGCAACACAATGTCGTAGTTCTCGGGCTGGAGCGTGTGCGCGAAGCTCAAGCGGTACTGGCGCGCGCGCGGGAGTGTCGGGTCGGTGAGCGCCTGGATGGTGAGCGAATCGCTCATGTCGATGCCCGCGATCTCGAGCTCGAAGTCGCGAATCGCGTTCTCGTCGGTGACGACCGCAACCACACTCAACGTGTCGGTCTCACCGAGCGACGTCACGTCGTCCCCGTCCGAGACTGGGAGCCCGTTGACGGTGACGTCGAACGCAGGCGGGCCGGCGTCGATGTTCAACAGCGGATCGCCCAGGATGTGGTAGCGCTCGACGGGATCGCGCTGGTTCGAAAAGCCCGCGAGCTGGCTCTCGACCAGGAACATCAGTTGCCCGAACTTCCACTCCGCCTGCGTGTGCTCCAGCATGGTGTCGTAGGGCGCCTCGTAGAACCACACGCGCGCCATCGTGTTCATATAGCTGTTGTTGGCACCCAGGTACTCGAACCCGCTGCTCCCGTACGTGCCCACGGCGGCGCGCCCGTTGTTCTGGAATAGGAGCTGCTCTGCGAAGGCATCGCCGTTGGGGTTGTTGGAGGGGATCCAGATGTCGCTGTCCTCGCGGAAAACCGCGTAGTCGGAGAAATGGCATCCCATGCCGAAGATGATCCACGGTCGGTTGAAGTTCTCAAAACGCAGGTGGTCCTTGTTCGGTGGATTGACCGCGCCGCTTATCGTCGTCAGTAGTCTCTCGTGCGTCACGGTGGAGCGATTCATGTGCGACTGGATCGTTACCAACGTTGCGCCCTGGTTCATCTCATCCATGAGGCGAACAGTGGCGCCCTGGCGTGTGAACGCAATCGCGGCACCGATTGTGGCGCAATCGTTGCCGTTACAATTCGGTGGCGTACAAGGATAGAATGCGGATGTGTAGTCCTTGAGATAGAAGCGTAGCACGTCGTAGCCGCCCGGGAGTGAGTTCTCGATTATCTGAGCAACCGTCTCCTGCCCGTTCTGGAAGCCGATTTCTCCATTGTAGCAAAGCTGGGCCACGGTGCCGAAAACCGAAGCGCCCTCCGAGTACTCGTCGTCGGCGACAATAATCATGCGCTTGCGCCAGAACTCGGACGCGTTGGGAGTCTCGAAGCCGTACGTCTTCGCGAGCACGCGTTCGAGCTCAGAGGTGTCTCCCACCGGGAGTCGTCCCACGATCATGTCGGGGAAGACGTCCACGGTGCCGCCCGGCCCAGGCAACTTCACGAAGCGCTTGTCCGTGGTCACGACCTCGTCCAGACCCAAGCCCGCGACGGCGTCGATGCGCGTGAATGTCGGCACGAAGTTGGGGCCAGAGTCGGCGTGGACCAGCTTGTGGTCCTCGCTGGCGTCGCCCACCAGCACCAGGGCGCTCGCATCCGCGCGCTCGAAGAAGTGGCGCGTGAAGCGCTGGATGGCGCGCGCGTGGAACACGCCGCCGTTGAACTCGTCGAAGACGTCTTCCACGTCCACCAAGAGCACGCGATAGCCCTGGGCGCGCCGGTACCTCGCCCAGCCCTGCATCTGTCCCAGGTAGAGCGCGTTCGACACCACCAGCACGTCGATCCCGGATTCGGCCGGGCCCCCGATGATGCTGCTCGCGACGTCCAAGGCGATGTCGCTCGCCGGGATGTCGATCATGCGCGAGGTCGGCACCAGCACGAACTCGCGCCGCGACGGGATGCTCTCGCGGACGGAAAATGCGAACCCGCCCGGGACGTTGGTGAAATGCGAGAAGTCGATGGCGCAGCGCACCGGTGTGGTGGGTGCGGTGACGTCGAACAGCTCGAAGTTCGCGTTCGACGACAGGCCCGTCACCGTAATGCTGGTATCCCCCGCGAGCGACGCCGTGTTGAAGCGCAGCGTGTTGCCGCGCGCGCGGTACAACGACCCGTAGGAGACATCGACGAAATTGATTGCGGCGTCCACCATCGGACGCGTCGAGCCGGAGGGGCGCGCGATGCGGAACGTGTTTGCGCCGACGGCGAGGCTGGCGGCCGGGATCGGACTCGACGTGAAGGTCTGCCGGTTCTTGTTGTTGAGGATGTAGGTGGGTTCGAGGACGGTCTCGCCGTTCGAATTGACGAGCGAGATGCGTATCGTGCGCAAGGCGGTGGAGTACACCCACCCGTGAAGCTCGGCGGAGATCCCGAGGGCTCCGCCCGGCCGCACTGCGTTGAGTGTGAAGGGCAGGTCGATGGGGCCCGGCTGCCGGCCGCTGCTCACGTAGTAGACGTCGTTGACGTTGGGGGGCGTTGCGTCGCGGAAGTACGTGTCGACTTCGAAGTGCGCGGTCGCGGGGAAGAACGCCGTCGTGGTGTCCGCGGTGACGAAGCCGGGCGCCGGCGTGCGCGTTGTCATCGGGGTGCCCGCTCCCGGCTCGAGCCAGTAGGTATTGACGCTCGAGAACTGCTCGCGCGCGTCGCCCTGGAGCGCGTCGTCGCGCACCCGCAGGCCGTAGAACACCACCAGGTCGTTGCCGTCCAGCACGCCGGCCACCCCGCCCGCTTCCTCGCGCACGTAGAGCGGGACGTCCGTTTCGCCCGACGTCAGTGTGGTGTCGTTGTAGGTGCGCCGGTACAAACGCAGGTTGGTGACGGGCTGTCCCGCGGGAAATCCCGATGCGACCAGCGAGGCGGCGCTCACCTTGTGGACGCCGGTGTCGCGCACGCGCAGCTTGACCGCACCCGGTGCCGCGCGCGCCACCGTCGCGGAGGTCTGCGCGACGGCGGGCTTGGGCACGCGCCACGCGCGCGCCTCTCGCGGGTTGACGAACAGGCGCCCGAACATCGCGTCCCAGGCAGCCGACTCGGGTGCCACTCCGGGTGCCACGCGCGACGGCGTTCCGCCCGCGAAGCGGATCTCCACCTCGATGCGCGTCGCGACCACGACCTCGGTGGTCGACGGGTCGTAGAAAATCGGGTGCACGCCGAGGGGAAGCACGCGCTGGCGCCTGATGTAGGCGGGCTCGTCGTGCACGATCACGTCGGGTGCGATCCAGGCGCTGTACACGGATTGCTTCCACTCTGGGCGCTCGCCCAAGGACGCCCCGAACTCGTCCTTACTATCGATGAGGAACGGCGTCGCCATCGGCTCCAGCCGGTGCGCGCCCAGCGGCTCGGACGCGAGCACGCGCGCGCTGACCGCGTAGGTCCCCGTGGGCGGGAGTGCCACCAGAAAGCGGCGCGAGAGCGCGGGCGGCTCGCCCGCCTCTCCGGTGGGCTCGAAGCCCGCGAGCGAGATCTTCTCGAAGCCGGAAAGTGACGAGGGCGCGAACGTGGGCCGCGGCACGTCGACGACGAAGCGCACGCGCGAGGTGCTGGCCTCGATGACGTTGGCGGGCACGGCGCGCGCTCCGGCGGCTTCGCTCGGGGCCGGGAGAAGGCCCGATACGAGCCCCAAGGCCGCCGAGACGAGGAACGCCAGGGCCGAGATCGGTGTCGTTCGCAGTGGCTTCAAATTCGAGATTACGCCAGAGGGGTTGTCTGCAAGGGGCGATGTGAGCATATCCAAGTCTCTGTCCTATTGTCAAGAGGCTGCTCCAGTCCGGTTCTGTCGTCCTCATGTTCCCCACCCACGGTCACGACGAGACCGACTGACCTTCCTGTCGCCTGCAACCGACCTTGACGCGACTTGCACTGTCTGCTAACCTTGCGTCGCGGTGCCAGAGAGACCGCGCCTTCGCGGTCGGGCACCGCAATCCCGCCTCAAGACCGCGCTCTATGCGCAAGAGGGAGAGCACAATGACCCAGATTAGGATTTTCGCTATCGTGTGTCTTTTGGGCCTGGCTTCGCTAGTGTGGCGGTCCGACGCCCCGGCCCAAGTCGGCCCATGCGACTGCTGCAATTCCAGCGTCTCGGGTGCGTCCGGTGTTCTCTTCGCGTGCCCGCAGGGAGATGGTGAAACACTTGCGTCGCTGGGCCTGACCATCTCGCTCACACTTCGTAACTGCAATAATGAGCCTGTCCAAGGCGTCCCCGCTTCAGACATCAGCCTGATCGGGTGCAATGATATCCTGTCGTTGTGCGGAGGTGCAGGGGGGGCAATAGGTGCCACGGCGCCGACGGACGCGAACGGACAAACGACGATCGAGGGCGCGTTCGCCGCCGGCGGCTGTGATAATGGCGTGCGCGTGATTGTTCAGGGGTGTGTACTTGGGGCGGGAACGTGCGGCGAGGACTGCGTACCAGTGGACGTGAGGTCATGTGACATCGACGGCGACCTCCAGGTCGACTTGGCGGACTTCGCGTTATTCGGTGCTGGTTACACGTCCCCGCCGAAGGCCTACAATGAGTGCCTAGACTTCGCGCCCTCGGGTACCGTCGACCTAAATGATTTCGCCAAGTACGGGGCGCATGACGATCACGAATGCTAGGTAAGGAAGTGACTCCATTCATCGAGGTCGCTGGTCACGGAGATTTCCAACACGAAGGGCCCCCGTTCGGGGGCCCTTCCAGGAAACGCTCGCGACCAATCGCGACTACCGATAGAGCGCCTTGACGCCGCCCCACGTGGTTTCGTTGACGGGGACGTCGCACTGGCAGGTTAGATCCGCGTTGATGATTCCCTGCCCCGTGGGTAGGGCGACAAACGCCGCCGTGCAGTCGACGGCCGCCACCGAGCCGGGAACGACCGACGTCGGCGCCGGCACGAAGCGGATCCGCGAGCACGCGGGGCTCGTTCCCTGACCGAAGTAACCCGCGGTTCCGATCAGGAAATCGCCTTGCACGCAGGACGCGCCGTAGGAGACCGAAACGTCGGAGGGATATGTTCCCAGCCAAAGCATACCAGTCGCGGCGTTGAAGCCGGTCGGGAACAGCGTGGCACCGCCGGTGAGCTCCAACCCGAACTGCGATGCGCTCGCGCCACCGTGCTTGTGAATAAGGTACACGTTGACCGCACCGACCGCAGCATCGCTGATGTTGCAACTGGTACCCGCCTGATCCGCGTACGCGCTGAGGTCGCCGAGCTGCGCCGCTGCGGGCGCCGCGATCGCGACGAGCGCGAGAACCGTTAGCACAAACTTCTTCATGATTTTGCTCCTTTGCCAGTACCGTGAACCCCATGAAACCGTTCCTCACGGAGCTCCGACGCCGGCCCTCGGGGCGAAGGTACCTCACTTAGCCGGCCGCATTCTTCTAAACGAATCTCGAGCAATCCGTCGGGCTCGGCCCGTCTTCCTCCTCGACGAGCCGAATATCCTCCCCTGTCCTCGGGACTGTCAAGATTTTTCAAGGGGTTGCCATCTGCAAGGGATGTGCCGCGCCGAGTCGGACGGCTAACTGAAGCCTACCCATGGCAAAGTGCGGACGACGCGTCCCCGGCGATGGCCGCATTTGGCGAGACTGGCGGGTTTCTGGTCGGTCGACTGCACGACTCGGGCCTAGAGACGCGGACCAAGCGAGGCCGGCGGTCTATCGAAAGAGAGCCTTGACTCCACCCCACGTCTTCTCTTCCACCGGGTTGACGCCGCAGAACGCGGTGTCGCAGGTGTCGGAGCCGGGACCGAAGTTCAACACTCCCCCCGTGGCGGACTCGAAGTCACCATCGCAGTTGACGAGTGCGATCGCGCCCGGAATGGGGCTGGTGGGCGCGAAGTCGGTCTCGAGGTTGTTCGCACACGAGAGCGCGCCGCCGAAGTACAAGAAGTTCAAGGTGGCGATAATCAGGTCACCCTGCAAGCACGCTGCACCGTACGCGATCGCCCAGTCGACGTTCCACGTACCAAGCGCTAGCCCGGCAATGGTGGTCTGGCTGGTCGCGAAGAAGCCCGTCGTGTCGTTGAACTTGAACTGCGCGGCACCGGCTCCCGCGTTGAACTTGTGGATCACGTAGACGGAGAAGCCGGGAGGTCCCGCGGGGACATTGGTGAATGCGCAGGAGGTACCGCTGATATCGGCGTAGGCGGCGATGTCGTCGGCGTGCACGCTGGACGCGGCCGAGAGAGTCGCAGCGAGAACGAGTAGCATGCGCTTCATGGATGCGCCTCCTTCGAGTTGAGCCAACCGCGAAAGAGAACGCGCCCGAGTCGCTTGTGCCAACCCGGGCGCGTCCTTTGGAAACTGTGTCTCGGTCTCTAACCTAGACTAGCGATAGAGAGCCTTGACGCCGCCCCATGTGGTCTCGGCAACACCGAGGGGATCGCAACCGGTCGGGTCGACGCACGAGTCGCCCGTCACACCGAAGTACATACGGCCGCCGGTGGCCGCCTTGAAGCCGCCGCCGCAGTCCACGAGCGAAATCGCGCCCGGGATCGGCGAGGTCGGAGCCGGATCGATGGCCAGGTTGGTGTTACACGCGAGTGGGCCGCCGAAGTACAGGAAGTTCAGGGTGGCGATATTCAGGTCATCCTGCAAGCAGGCCGCACCGTACGCGATCGACCAGTCGTCGTTCCAGGTTCCGAGCGCGAGCCCGGCGATCGTCGACTGGGTGGTCGCGAAGAAGCCCGTCGTGTCGGTGACCCTGAACTGCGCGGCACCGGCACCGGCGTTGAACTTGTGCACGACGTACACGCCGAAGCCCGGAGGCCCGACCGGAGGCGCCGCGAGAACGCAGCTCGTGCCCGCGACATCCGAGTACAGACCGAAGTGATCAGCCGACGCGGCGCCCGCACACATCGTCAGGGCCAGCGCCATCATTAGAACCTTTTTCATTACGATTTTCTCCTTCAGGACTGGAGCAAAGTTTAAGAACGAAGGCTGGATGAACCGCTGTTCGCGTGTCGTGGATGAACCCGATAACTCGTGGTTCATCCAGCCCACTCAACCACGTTCAAACTACTACTACCGGTACAGCGCCTTGACGCCGCCCCACGTCGTCTCCGTTGTCGACACCGGACCCGGGCAGACCAGCGACGTCATACCGACGGCGCCGACCTCCACGAAGTCACCCCACCGAATACCCGTCGGGCTGGTCTTGCCGGGCCATCCGTTCACGATGATCGGTCCAGGGCCGGTCGCGCAATCGCACGCGCCCGTCCAGACGGTCGTCATGGTGGTGAGAAGCATCGGCGAGAAGCCACTACGAGGCAGGCCGTACGAGATGGCCAGACCTTCGGTGGAGATGGTAGCCGGCGTGGCCCCGAGGGACAACGATCCCCCGGGAACAGTCGGCAGCGCATCCGACAGGAAGAACAACGCAGGCGGAAGATCGACCTGGTAGTCCACGGCCGACACGAACATGTTGAAGTTCGAGGCGACGAGATACAGGCTCTGGAAGTCGTTTACAACTCCACAGTTCGGGGCCTGAGTCTCTCCGTAGCTACCATTACTGTCGTCGTCAAAGTACACCTGGAAGAAAGGTACCTGCGCCGTCGCACCGGCGGCCAAGAGGCCGACGAACGCGATTGCAAGCACCCCTGCTAGAGCTCTCTTCATAGCGACAAACTCCTTTTTCTACTGCAAAGTCACGGTCGCAAACAATTTAGGAGTCACTTACGCCGCTACTGTGCTAGCACGTGTGATTGTAGTGCGAGCCGAACTTCGCGAAGTCACCCAGGTCGACGGCGCCAAACGACGTCACGAAGTCGAGACACGCGTCATAGGGCTTCGGCGGCGACGTGTAACCGGCACCGAACAACGCGAAATCGCCCAAGTCGACCGTCAGGCTGCCGTTGATATCGGCCGAACGAACCGCAATCGCGACGCACGGATCGGCGCAAACGCCCGCACCGATGACGACGCCCTGGACGACGACGCGCACGCCGGTGTCACAACCACCAGCCGACAGGTCGCCCGTGATCGTGGTCATACCGTTGACGTCCGTGGCCGCCGAGGCGCTGATCGCGCCGCTGCCGCCGCACAGAGCCAACAGATCGTTACAACCGATGAGCCAAACGTCAGCCGCCGGAACTCCCGGAACCGGGGCGTTGACGTTGTCGTGAACCGTCACGCTGATCGTGAAGTTGGGCGAAAATGCATCGCCATCGCTTTGCGGACACGCAAAGATGACGTCTGCAGGATCCGCAGGATACGTGCCCGCCGATGTCGCCGACGAATTACACGGATCGACGACGCCGCTGTTCACGGTATCGACGCTCGCCAGCTGCAAGCAAAGCAAAGCTGCGGCAGCAAGCGAGAGCACAGCGAACTTTCCTTTCAACATTCCTACACCTCCAAAAAGTGGTTGTGGTTATGGCCCATTGACGAGAAGCCTGCCGACGGCGTAATACCTCCGACGGCCCACCTCCCTCCACCGTTGTAATACTCGACACCTTACTCGACCGGGCAAAATTCTACCACGGAACGAAAAGCCGTGTCAACGCACTATTTTGCGTCCGTATGCGAAGTTCGCGTGAAGAAGGGGCCTCCCGTACCCACTTCTACCCCCTGCCCCCGCCCGGTCCCCCGGCGCCTCATTAAGTCGTTTTTTCGGCTTTAGTTAGGGAAGAAGAACGTGGTGGGCGAAACAGGGCTCGAACCTGTGACCTTCTGCGTGTAAGGCAGACGCTCTACCAACTGAGCTATTCGCCCGACGAGTGCGGTGCCCGGCCGCCCGGGCGCATCCACAGGGGCGCCTAGAGGAACGCGAGCGGGACCAGGATGCAGTACCCCAGCACGAGCAGGACCGGGGCGACGGTGATATCGTTGGCGGCGAGCAGCACGTAACCCGCGGTGATCGCGACCAGGCCGGCCGCGAACAGCTTCCAGCGAAAGTGCGGCGACGCCTTGGGGCTGGGACTTTGACTCGGGTTGGCCGGCATATCGGTGTACTACACCATAGGGGCACCGGGGTGTCAAGGCGACGCGACGCGCTCACTTCCCGTTCGACGAGCGGCGCGCCGCGTTGTTGCGGCGCGCGTCGCGCACCGCCGCGTTGTGGTCGCGCAAGTTGGACGAGAAGACGTGGCGCCCGTCGCCGCGCGCGACGAAGTAGAGCGCGGCGACCCCTTCGGCGGGATGGAGTGCGGCCTCGATGGACGCGCGGCCCGGGTTGCAGATGGGCCCCGGCGGAAGCCCGGCGCGACGATAGGTGTTGTACGGAGAATCGATCTCGAGGTCCTTGTAGAACAAACGCCCGCGGAAGCCGCCCATCGCGTACGCGACCGTCGGATCCGCCTCCAGCCGCATTCCCTTCTTTAAGCGATTGTGGTAGACCGCGGCGATGGTCGGGCGCTCCTCGGCGACGCGCGCCTCCGCTTCCACGATGGACGCGAGCGTGACCACCTGGTGGCGCGACAGGCCCAGTTCGCGCGTGCGGCGCTCGTGGTCGTCGTCCCACGCGTCGTGCGCGCGCGCCACCATGTGCTCCGCGACCTCTCGGGGCGTGCTGCCGAAAGGAACGCGATAGGTGTCGGGAAAGAGATAGCCTTCGAGCGTCGGGCCCGGAACTGCGAGCTCGCGAGCGAGTTCCGCGTCGGTGACGGTCGCGAACAACGCGACGGAATCGACCCCGGCGGAATCGAACGCGCCCGCGACTTGCCACACGTTGAAGCCCTCGGGCACCGTGACCAGGAACGCCAGCACGTCACCGCGCACCATCGCGCGCAGGATGTCGACCGGCGCCGTGCCCTTTTCGAACTCGTAGGTGCCGCGCCGCACGCGGCGATCCTCGCCGGTGACCCGCGCGAAGAGCTTCAGCGTCCACGCGCGGCGCACCAGACCGCGCGCCTCGAGGTCGCGCAGTACCACCGCGAAGCCGGCGCCTTCGCCGACGACCACGCGCACGCGCTCGCCCTCCCCGGGCCCGCGGGCCTGGATGTCCTTCGTGACCCAGGCGGCGAAGGCGAGTCCCGCGACGATCGCCGCGAGCGCGCACCCCGCGATCATGCGTTTCATTCCCATGCCCGACTCGCTTGTGTCATGGTTCCGGCGCGCGGCCGCGCCGCGCGTCGAGGTAGCCCTGCAAGATCAGGACCGCCGCGACTCGGTCGACGGCGCCTTTTTCCGCGCGCGTCCCGGCCAGCACGCGTTGCGCCTCCGCGCTCGAGAGGCGCTCGTCCCACGATTCGACCGGGACCGAGAGTGCATCCCCGATGGCGCGCGCGAATTCGGCCGCGCGCCGCGACGCCTCGCTCTCGCGCCCCGAGAGCGACAGCGGCCGCCCCACCACGACCAGCGCCACGTCGTAGCGCGCCGCCAGCGCCCGCAAGTGCGCGAAGACGTCGCCCTTCTTCTTGTCGAAGGTGGGAAGGCCTTGGGCCGTGATGCCCAACGGATCGCTGATGGCGAGGCCGACGCGCCGCTCGCCCGGATCCACCGCGAGGATGCGCCCGGTTTCGTCGCTCACGTCGCCGCCGCCTCCGCGCGCGTGCAGCGCTTCAAGACCACCAGCGTGAGGTCGTCCTGGTTCTCGCCGTCGCCGAACGCGCGCACGTCCTCGATGACGCGACGGCACATCTCGCGCGCCGATTCGCCGGTGCAGCGCTCGAGCACCGCGCGCAAGCGCCCGGCTCCGTAGTTTTCTCCCCCGCGCGATTCCGAGTCGGTGACGCCGTCGGTGAACACGACCAACGCGCCGTCGGCGGGGATCTCGAAGTGATTCTCGTGGTACTCGAACTCGTCGATGCAGCCGAGCACGATCCCGCTCTCGACCAGCGCGTGCGCGCCGCCGTTGCCCAGGACGAACGGGAAGTCGTGCCCCGCGTTGGCGTAGCGCGCGCGGCCCGTCTCCAGATCCACGACCACGTAGAACAGGGTCGCGAACTCCGACGCGCTCGTGTTCCGGTACAGGAGCCGATTCAAGCGGCTCATCATGCCGACCGGGTTGGTTTGCGCGTCCGCGTTCGAGCGCACGGTGGCCTGCAGCGTCGCGGTCAAGAGCGAGGCCGGGATGCCCTTGCCCGAGACGTCCGCGACCACGACCACCAGATAGCGCCCGTCGACCACGACGAAATCGTAGTAGTCGCCGCCCACCTGGCGGCTGGGCACGGTGACGCCGAAGAGCTCGAAGCCCTCGAGCGCGGGCGGCTCGCCCGGCAGCATCTGCATTTGGATCTTGCGCGCGATCTTGAGCTCTTCCTCGAACACCTTGCGATCGACACTTTCGGCCAGCAAGCGGATGTTCTGCATGGCCGACCCGATCTGCGTGGAGAGCAGCGAGAGGTGCCCCAACTCCTCCGCGCCGTACGTCAAACCGTAGACCTTCTCGCCGAGCGCCACGTAGGCGACACAGCGCCGCTCCTGCACCACCGGCACCAGCACGTCGACGCGCGCCGGCACCAGCTCGGGCGCCACCGTGGTTCGCGCGGCGTGCTCGAGCGCCGCCGCGCTGCGCTTGCCGCCCCGCCGCCACCGGCCCGGGCGCGTCTCGCCGACGCGCAGGAGATCGCGGCGACGCACCGGCTCGCCGATGTCGGCCAGTGCCAAGGGAAGCGGGTCGTCGGGCGCGTACGCGAACGCGAGGCGGACTTCCGACGCGTCCAGCGTGTCGCGCAGCCCCTTCACCACCGCGTCCTCGAGCGCTTCGAAGGTGGTGGACGCGGCGACCGCGTCGCCCAGGAGCTTGAAGCGGCGCGCGAGGTCGCCGCGACCGCGCGCGAGCACGCGTTCGAGCAGCGCTTCCGCGCGCTCCAGCGCGGGCTGGAACGCGAGCACCACCAGCACCACGAAGCCCGTCTCGAAGACGTCCTGGCTGCCACCGCTGTACTGGCCGAAGAAGGTGGTTACCGGCCGCACCAGCACCAGGTAGATGAGCGCGAACAAAACCGCGACGGCGCCGTAGAGCGCCGCGCGCTGCACGATGTGCCGCACGCCCAGGAATTGCTGTCGCGTCACCGCGTACACGATGGCGCCGCCGCTCGCGATCAACGAGAGATTCAGGAGTGCCAGGCCGACGCGCGTCCGCGCCGGCGTCGAGCCGAGCATCAACGACACCTTGGCGAAGGTGTAGCAGGCAACACTGACCGCAACGCCGATGCTCACCGTGCGCAGCTGCCGCGCCAGCCGCGGGTTGATCAAGCCCCGCTGGCTTCGCCACAG
>JAKEHA010000176.1 GCA_022615275.1 Candidatus Latescibacterota bacterium | reverse complement strand
TGGACGCCGACCTCGTACACCTGCGCGATGCCCGGGTGGTGTAGCTGCGCGAGCACGTGCGCCTCGTTCTCGAAGCGCTCTGCGAGCGACCCGGTCGAGGTGCGCAGCACCTTCACCGCCACCTTGCGCGCCGGTCGCGACTGCTCCGCCAGGTACACGATGCCCATCCCGCCGCGGCCGAGTTCGTCGAGGATGCGAAACGCGCCGATGGTCTCCGGGTGCGGCCGAGCACGGGGGACGCGGGCCGGCAGATCGTCGCGCACGCGGTCAAGAAACGACAGGTTCGCCACGACCTCGTCGAGGCGTGCGCGGCATTCGTCGCACGCATCCAAGTGCTGCGCGACGCGCCCGGTTTCGGCCTCGGAGAGCGCGCCGGAACGCCACCGTTCGAGATCGCCCGGGTCCGGGCACGGAATCGCATCGTCACGCATCGGCGCCCTCCAGCTCCGCAATCAACTCGCGCACCCGCTTCACGACGCGATGCTTCGCGTTGTACACCGCCCGCACGTCGATTCCAAGCTCGCGCGCGGCGTCCTCGGTCGAGCGATCCTCGAGGACGACCAGATCGAAGACGCGAAAGGTGGGCGCGCTGAACTCTTCGCTCGCGCGCCGAATCGCGGTCTCCAGTAGGTGGCGGTCCCAGAGCCGGTCCCACGCGTTCGAGGCCGCTTTCTCGTCGAGGAGCGCCGCATCGGCGTCGCTTGCGACCGCAACACCGGCCGCACCGTCGCGCCGTCTTTGCGAGAGCGCCTGCCGGTACGCGATTCCGAACAGCCACGAGCGCAGGCGCCCCTTCGCCGGGTCGTACTTCCCGTCCCGGTACCCCTTCGCGAACGCAGCCAGGGTGCTCTGGGCTACGTCCTCGCACTCCTCGGAGCGCACTCCGAGCGTGCGCGCGAACGACGCCACCGGCCCGCGGAATTGGCCCACGAAGTCCTCCCAGGCTTTGTGGTTTCCAAAGTCGCGCAGGTCGCGAAGGATGGTTGTCGTCGTGACCCAGCCCATGGCGTGCAAGGCGGAAGAGGTCCCTGGCTTCGAGCACCGATTATATACCCGCGCTCGGTCCCTGTATACCATCTCGTTGTCACTCAAGCAGTTGGGATCTCGGCGCGGAATTCGTGAGAAAACCGGGCGAGCGCGGACAATACCGGATGTTCGTGGCACTCGCCTGGTTCCACGACGGAAATGGAGAGTCCATGCCCACACGAGCGTCCCTCGCGGTCGCGCTGCTCGCGACGATCGCGTACCCACCGATTTCGGTTCGCGCCGCGTCCCTCGCGTACTCGACGTACCTGGGAGGCGCGGCCAACCTGGACGAAGCTCTGGACACTGCGGTCGGCGCTGACGGCAGCGTCTACCTCACTGGCTTCACCACGTCGATCGATTTCCCGCTCCTGAACGCGATCGATTCGACGCTGTCGTTCGCGGGCGATACCGACGTCTTCGTGACCCGGCTCTCACCCGACGGCGGCTCGCTGGTGTATTCGACCTATCTCGGGGGCGACGGGTTGGATGGGTTCGCGTCCGGCGGTATCGCCGTCGACGAGGACGGCAACGCGTGGGTCGTCGGCATCACGCGCAGCGACGACTTCCCGGTCCTCGACCCGCACCAGGCCGCGCGCGACGACGGATACGACTCCTTCGTCACCAAGCTCGCGCCGAACGGGGCGCTTCTCTATTCGACCTATTTGGGCGGCTTCGACGACGACTTCGCGGTCGACGTGGCCGTCGACAGCCTGGGCGCCGCATACGTGCTGGGGCGCACCCAGTCAGCCGATTTCCCGATACGCAACGCGTTCGACGCGACGCCCAACGGATCGCTGGATCTTTTCCTGGCGAAGTTCGACGCGTCCGGGTTCCTCGTCTACTCCACCTTCGTAGGAGGCAGCAACTCCGACGAGCCGGGCGCCATCGCGTTGGACGGCATCCGTCCGGTCGCCTGCGGGCAAACCATCTCGACCAACTTCCCGACGCTGTTCGCGGTCGAGGACATGTACCAGGGGGGGGCTCGCGACTGCGTCGTGTTCGCGCTCGACGAGGAGGGCGACGAGCTCGTGTTCTCGACCTATCTCGGCGGCGAGTTCGTCGAGCGCGCGTTCGGCATCGACGTCGACGCGGACGGCAGCATCTTCGTCGCGGGCGTCACCACCTCTGCGTCGTTCCCGACCAGCGCGGGTGCGTTCCAGGAGAGCTTTCCGCCCCCGGTGCCCGGCGCGAGCACTTCGGGCTTCGTGACCAAGTTCACCCCCAACGGCGGCGCCATCGCGTACAGCACGTTCCTGGCCGGAACCAACTCCGAGCAGGCCTACGAGGTCGCCGTGAGGAACGGTCGCGCCTACGTGGTGGGCGTGGCGCGCTCGACCGACTTTCCCGTGGTCGATCCCGTCAAACCCGCGCTGCTCTTTCCCGACCCGGCCGATGCGTTCGTGAGCGTGCTCTCGCCCGACGGGTCGTCGCTCGATTTCTCGACCTACCTGGGTGGAAGCGGCGCGGAGAACTCGCGGGACAACGCGGGTGGGATCGACGTCGACGACGCGGGCAACGTGTACGTGGCCGGGACTACGCCGTCGAGCGACTTTCCGACCACGCCGGGGTCGTTCATGGACGTCGACCCCGATCCGGTGATATCGCCCAAAGCGGACCTCTTCGTCGCCAAGATCGCGAACGCCACGCCCACCGGTGTCGCAACACCGTCGCTCGGGCGCCCGGTGCGACTCTCCAACTACCCCAATCCCTTCGCGTCGAGCACGCGCTTCGTGGTCGCGCTCCATGGGGACGGCGGGGCGACGTTGGAGATATTCGACGTGCGCGGCCGGCGGGTGCGCGCGCTCGGCGTCGCCGCGGGCTCTTCGTCGATCGAATGGAACGGCCGCGACGACCTCGGTTCGCCGCTGCCAAGCGGCGTGTACTTCGCGCGCTTGTCGACGCAGCGTGGGCACGACGTGCGTCGCGTCTTGATCTTGCGCTGAGACGCCCGGTCCGCGACTGCCGGACCGGCGTCGGGCGCGCGTCTGCGTTACCTATGCCAGCGCGCGTTCGAATTCCCGAAATGCGTCCGCCTTTCCTTGGGAACGGCACCACGCCCGGACGACTCTCAGGCCCACGTCCTTCCGGCGGGCCCTCGCCACCGCGACCGCTTGGTCCAATAAGCCGCGGTCCTTCCAGAACAGGAAACCCGCGAGGCGATCGCGACAGGAATCCGTGGGGTTGATGATGTACAGAATGTTGCCGCGTTCGCGGAGGGTTTCCACTCGTGAATCAACTCGCTACCAATAGAACTTGGTAAGTCGACCACTCTTTATTGGTGCCGTAACGGTCGTGGACGAACCCGATTCGCGCTGGATCAGTCCACCATCTCCTGCGTCTCCTGGTCCTTGAACTGGAGCTCGTAGAGCTTGGCGTAGTGCCCGCCCTTGGCGAGAAGCTCGGCGTGCGTGCCCTCTTCGACCACGCGGCCCTTGTGCAGCACGAGAATGCGGTCGACGTAGCGGATGGTCGAGAGCCGGTGCGCGATCACGATCGAGGTGCGCCCGGCCATGAACTTGCGCAGCGCGTCCTGCACCAGGAACTCGGTCTCGGTGTCGACACTCGAGGTGGCTTCGTCGAGCACCAGGATCTTGGGGTCGTACACGAGTGCGCGCGCGAACGAGAGCAACTGCCGTTCGCCCACCGAGAGCGAGCTCCCGCGCTCGCCCACACCTTCGTCGTACTTCTTGGGCAGCCGCTCGATGAAGCGTTCCGCGTTGATGTAGCGCGCCACCTCGCGCATGCGCTCGTCGGAGATCGAGGGATCGCCCAGGTGGATGTTGTGTGCGACGCTGCCCGAGAACAGGAACACGTCTTGGAGTACGGTTGCGATGTGACGCCGCAAATCGGTCAGCTTGTAGTTGCGCACGTCCACGCCGTCGATCAGGATTTGCCCCTGTTCGACGTCGTAGAAGCGCGACAGGAGCGAAATGATGGTGGTCTTGCCCGCGCCGGTGTAGCCCACGATCGCAAGTTTCTCGCCCGGGCGCACGCGGAAGGAGACGTCGTGCAGCACTTCGGCGTCCTTGTGGTAGGAGAAGCTCACGTGGTCGAACACGACCTCGGAGGGCCCGTCGGGAATCGTGGCCGGCTGCGCGGGGTCGACGATCTTGGGCTCGCGGTCGAGGATGCCGAAGATGCGCTCCGACGACGCCATCGCCGACTGCAGGATGTTGTACTTTTCCGACAAGTCGCTGATCGGCCGATAGAAGCGCTGCGCGTACTGGATGAACGCCACCAGCGACCCGAAGGTCATCGCGCCCCCGATCACGTCCAACCCGCCGAAGGCGATGATGAGCGCGATCGCGACCGAACTCAATAGTTCGACCGCGGGATAGAACGTCGCGTGCGCCACCACCCCCTGGATGTGGGCGTCGTAGAGGTTCCTGTTGAGCCGTGCGAAACGCGAAAACTGCGGTGTCTCCCGATTGAACACCTGCACCACGGCCATGCCGGTGACGTTCTCCTGCAGGAACGTGTTGAGCGCGGCCAGCCGCACGCGCACGTTCCGATACGACTCGCGCGCCTTGGTGCGGAACAGGTGCGCGCATATGTACAAGACCGGCAGCACGGTGAATGTAATGAGCGCCAGCTGCCAATTGAGCCACACCAGCACCACCACGATCCCCACCAGCGTGAAGATATCGAGGAAAATCGCCACCACGCCGGCCGTGAACATCTCGTTCAAGGTCTCGACGTCGTTGGTGAGTCGCGTCATCAAGCGTCCCACCGGGTTGCGGTCGAAGAATGACACGTCGAGCCTCTGCAGGCGCTTGAAAATCTGCATGCGCATGTCGAACATGACGCGCTGCCCGACGACACTCATCATGAGGCCGTGCGCATAACTCGACACGAAGCCCGCCAGCAGCACCACGCTCAGCACCACGACCACCTTGAAGAGGCCCACGTAGCGCAGGTCGAGGGCGACGTCGCCGGTGGGTGCCAAGTAGCGGTCGATTGCGAGCTTGGTGATGAAGGGCGGCGCCAATTCGAGCAGCGACTCGATCGCGAGCAGCACCATGCTGGCGCCGACGTATTTCTTGTACGGCTTGAGATAGCGCAACAACCGCCCCATCAAGCGGCGGTCGTAGGGCTTCTCCTGCAGCTCGTCGGCCTGGATGTATTCCGTCACGAGGCCCCCTCCAGCGCCACCATCAGCATCTGTTTGTGGTGCATGTCGGCGTAGAGCCCACCGCGCGCGATCAGCTCGTCGTGCGTCCCCTGCCCGACGATCTCGCCGTCGTCGAGGACGATGACGCGGTCGGCCTGGCGCGCGGTCGAGATGCGGAGCGAGATGAGGATGGCGGTGCGGTTCTCGAGTTC
>JAKEHA010000175.1 GCA_022615275.1 Candidatus Latescibacterota bacterium | reverse complement strand
GGAGGAAGACCGGGACTCGGCAACGAGCACTTCAAGAGTCCGAAGAACCGCACGCCGCGCCAGTTCACGTACGGCGGCGACGGCGAAGGTCGCCGCCTCGAGCTCACGCTGAAGCTCATCGCCGACGTGGGCCTGGTGGGCGAGCCCAACGCGGGCAAGTCGACCTTGATCAGCGTCGTGAGCGCCGCGCACCCCAAGATCGCCGACTATCCGTTCACGACCACGACCCCGGTGCTCGGCATCGTGCGCGTGGACGAAGCGCGCTCGTTCGTCATGGTCGACATCCCGGGGCTGATCGAAGGCGCTCACCACGGCAAGGGGATGGGCAAGGAGTTCCTGCGCCACGTCGAGCGCTGCCGCATTCTCATTTATATGGTCGACGTGACGCACCCCGATCCGGCCGAGAGCTATCGCATGCTGCGCAGCGAGCTCATGCACCACGACCCCGTGCTGCTGGAGCGCAAGAGCATCCTCGCCTTGACCCAGTGCGACAAGCTCCCGGGCGGCGTCACGGGTGTGGACGCGAAGCTCCTCGCGCTGCACGAGCGTACCGTACCCATCTCGGCCGTCTCCAAGGAGGGCTTGAGCGACTTGTTGCGCATCATCGGACAGGTGCTATTCACAGCAAAGGCGTAGCACCGAGGGAACCCTCGGTGCTACGCCGAGGAACGCAGGAGGTGAGGGGTGGAGGCGAATCACATCGCGCTGGCGTTGTCGATGACGCGCAACGTCGTGCCGGGCGACTGGTCCCGGCTCGAGGGCACGCCGGGCGAGATCTGGGATCTTCTGCAAAGCGACGACGGCCTGTCGCAACTGGGCCTGGGATTGGGCCACGAGGTCGGCCCCGTGAACTGGGGCGCCTTCGACGACCAGCTCGCGCGCGCGACGGCGTGCGATGCGCGCATCGTCTCGCGCTGGGACGAGGCCTATCCGTGGCGGCTGCGCCACGTCGCGCAGCCCCCGCCGATTCTGTTCGTGCGGGGTGACGTCGAGATGCTCGACACGGCGGCCTTCGCGATCGTCGGAACGCGCGCGCCCAGTGCGGCGGGGATGCAGCTCGCGACGCGTCTCGCGCGCGCCATCGCCGCCCAGGGCGTCGCGGTCGTGAGCGGACTCGCGCGCGGGATCGATACCGCCGCGCATCGGGGCGCGCTCGAGGCCGGGCGGGGCGGCACCGTGGCGGTCCTGGGAACCGGCGTCGACGTCGTGTATCCGGCCGAGAACGAGGTACTCTTCGCGCGCGTGCTGGAAGAGGGCGTGGTCGTCTCGGAGCAGTGGTGCGGAATGATCGGCGCACCGCACGTGTTCCCGCGCCGCAACCGGATCATCAGTGGTTTGAGCGAAGGCGTCGTGGTGGTCGAGGGCGGTATCAAGAGCGGGGCCTTGATCACCGCGCGCTGGGCCCTCGAGCAGGGACGCGAGGTGGGCGCGGTGCCGGGATTCCCGGGCGATTTTCGCAGCGCCGGCCCCAACCACTTGCTCAAGCAGGGCGCGTTCGTAGTGGAAGACGCCATCGACGTCTTCGCCAACGTACGCGGACTCGGCGTCGGATGGGCGAAGCCGAGCCCCACACGGGTGTCCGCGAGCACGTCCGACGCACTCGACACGGAAGCGCGGCGCGTCTACGATCTCATTGCGCACGACGTCGACGCCGACGACGTGGCGCGCGCGTCGGGTTTGGCGGTCGGACGCGTGCAAGAGATCCTCTCGCGCCTCGAGATCGAGGGTTGGATTGCGCGTGGGGAGAGCGGGCGGTTCGCGCGGCGCTGAAGCGCGCCGCGCACTGGGAGTAAAGCGATGGCAAGCTGGCGCGAGACTCGTCAATGGCTCGAACACGCCGCCGTGCGCGGTGCACTCTCGCTGGCCGGACGCATTCCCCTCGAAGCCGGCCAGCGGATTGGCGCGGCCATCGGGTGCCTCGGCTTCGACCTGGTGCGCGCGCGCCGCGACGTCAGCATCGAGAACATCATGACCTCGCTCGGAGTCTCGCGCGGCGCGGCGACCAAGATCGCGCGCGCGGCCTACGCCAACTCGGGACGCTGCCTGATGGAATTCGCCGCCTTCGCGCATCTCACGCGCGCGGAGGTCCTCGACTTGGTCGCCGTCGAGGGCTTCGAGAACGTGGAACGCGTGCGCGCCGAGGGAAAGGGCTGCATCATCGTGGCCGCACACCTCGGGCACTGGGAAATGATCGGGGCCGTCATGGTCGCGATGGGAGTCCCGATTCACTTCCTGGTCGGTCAGCAAACCAACGCGCGCGTCGACGACGTGATGAACGACCTGCGGCGCAAGCAGGGGATCGGAATCATCACGCGCTCGGTCGCGCTACGAAAGGTCCTGCAAGCCCTGACCGAGCGGCAGTTCGTCGCCATGTTGCCCGACCAGGACGCGCGCAAGGGCGGGGTGATGGTGGACTTTCTGGGCCGGCCGGCGTCGACGGTGCGGGGCCCGGCCCTGTTCGCGATTCGTCGCAACTGCGCGATCCTCCCCGTCTTCATGTCGCGAACCGGAAGCCGTCATCTGATGACGGTCGAAGAACCGCTCTACCCGCGCCCGCTGGAAAACGAGGACGACGTGGTTCGCGACCTCACCCAGCGCTACACGGACCGCATCACCGCGCGCGTCCGCATGCACCCCGACGAGTACTTCTGGCCGCACCGGCGATGGAAAACAAAGGCGGCGCAAGAGGCGCAGCCACATTCGGTTGCTGGAATCAGTTAATCCTTCTTCGAGGACCCCGGCGTCTGAAATCCGATCGGTCCCCGGGAGAGGTCGGCGGGCGTCAGCTTGATCTCGCCGTGCTCGGTTTCGAAGCGCTTCACGTTCTGCTCGATAGTGGCCAAGAGGGCCTTGGCGTGCTGGGGCGTCATGATGATGCGGGAGAAGACCTTTGCCTTCTGCGCCCCCGGCAGCATGCGCGCGAAGTCCAGGACGAACTCCGAGTTGGAGTGGGTAATAATGACGAAGTTGGAGTAGACGCCTTCCCACTCCTTGTCGCCGATCTCGATATTGACGGTTCGCTGGGGCTCGGGATTCATGGGGCCTCCTTGGTCACGCGACGATCACCGGCCGGTGCTGAATCTATCACGCTGGGTTGGGGTTAGCAAGCCGGGCAGCCGCCTTGACAGGACCGGCGCCGCGTGTTAGCGTGCGGCACTGTTTCCGGGCCCGCCCGCATCGAACCCGTCCCGCCCTCGAGCGGGGCCTTTTTTTTCAAGGACGACCGTGACCCAGCCCACCCACGCACGCCCCACGTTGAGTCGGGACAGCGCGCGCCGCTACGTCGATCGCTTTGCGTCGGCGAGGGTCGTCGTGCTCGGCGACGTCATGCTCGATCGCTACTTCTGGGGCGACGTCGAGCGCATCTCGCCCGAAGCGCCGGTGCCGATCGTGCACGTGACGCGACGCAGCCGCCGGCTGGGCGGAGCGGCCAACGTGGCCGCCAACTTGGGTGCCTTGGGGGTTCGCTCCGAAGTCGTCTCCGTGCGCGGCAGCGACCGCGAGGGCCGCGAGATCGCGCGCATGCTTTCGCGGCGCGGGATCGGCAGCGACGGATTGATCGAAGCGCCCGGCCGCACCACCACCGAAAAGGTGCGCATCATCGCGCGCAGCCAGCAAGTGGTGCGCGCCGACTTCGAGACCGACGACGCGGTGGACGGAAGCGCACGCCGCGCCATCTACGACCGCGCGCGGTCGCTGGCCGCCAGCGCGGACGCGCTCGTGATCTCCGACTACGGCAAGGGCGTGGTGCTCGAGCCGGAGATCGCCGAGGTGATCGCGGCGTGGCGCAAGAACGAGAAGCCGGTGCTGGTCGACCCGCACGTGCCGCACTTCGCATGGTATCGCGGCGTCACCGTGATCACGCCCAACACGCGCGAGGCGCACATGGCGGCCGGGATCGACTATCGCAAGGGCAAGAATCCGTCGGCGATCGCATTCGACGTACTCGAGCGCATGGAGCTTTCGGCGCTCCTGGTCACGCGCGGCGAGGACGGCATGAGCCTCTATTATGGAGACTGCCAGGAGGTCCACATCCCGACCGTGGCCAAGCACGTGTTCGACGTCACGGGCGCGGGCGACACGGTGATCAGCGTTCTCGCCGCCGGCCTGGCGACGCGGGCCGACCTGGTCGACGCGGTGGTCATGGCCAACACGGCGGCCGGTGAAGTGATCAAGGAAGTGGGGACGTCGACGCTCACGGCCGACGAGCTGGTCGCGGCCTTCGAATGAGGCGCGAGGTCATCCCGGTCGAGCGGCTGCGCGAAGCGGGCGAGTCCTGGCGTCGCGCCGACCGGCGTATCGTGTTCACCAACGGCGTATTCGACCTCTTGCACAGCGGGCACCTCGCTCTCTTGGAGGATTCCGCAGCGCAGGGCGACGTGCTCATCGTGGCCATCAACAGCGACGCGTCGGTGAAGCGCCTGAAGGGACCGGAGCGGCCCGTCTATCCCGCTCACGAGCGAGCGGAGATCCTCTTGGCTCTGCGGTGGGTGGACGCGGTGACGATCTTCGACGACGATACGCCGCTCGAGGCCATCCGCCGCGTGCGTCCGCAGGTCCTGGTCAAGGGCGCCGAGTACGGCGCGGGCGCGATCGTGGGCGAAGAGGACGTCGTGGGTTGGGGCGGGCGCGTGTGGCGCTATCCGATGCGCGCGGGCTATTCGACCTCGCGCATCGTCGAGCGAATTCGCGGTGGCGGCAAGTAACGACGCCGCGCTCCCGAGGAGACACATGAAAGTACACGAGTACCAAGCCAAGGAACTGTTCGCGCGCTACGGGATCCCGGTTCCGCCGGGGACGGTAGTGACGTCGGCGTCGGACGCGGAAGCGGCCGCGGCCACGGTGGGCAAGCCCGTGGTCGTGAAGGCGCAAGTGCTGGTGGGCGGGCGCGGCAAGGCGGGCGGGGTCAAGATCGCGAAGACGCCGGCCGAGGCGCGCGAGAAGGCGTCGCAAATTCTCGGCATGGACATCAAGGGCGAGACCGTCAAGAAGGTCCTGATCACGGAAGCGGTCGACATCGCGCACGAGATCTACGTCGCGGTGATCATGGACCGGCGCGCGCAGAAGCCGCTCGTCATGGGGTCCGCGGACGGAGGCGTCGAGATCGAAGTGACCGCGAAGGAGAACCCGTCCGCGATCCAGCGCGTGTGGGTCGACCCGTTGTACGGCGTGCACCCGTTCGCGGCGCGCCGGCTGGCGATGGCGCTCGCGCGCGACGCCGAGCTGGCCAAACCGATGGCCGACATCATTCAGAAGCTCTACACGCTCTACGACGAGGTGGACGCGAGCCTCGCGGAGATCAACCCGCTGGTGGTGACGACGGACCGCCGCGTGCTCGCGCTCGACGCCAAGCTCAACTTCGACGACAACGCGCTCGAGCGGCACCCGGACTTGGAAGCCATGCGCGACTTGGACGCCGAGGACGAGGGTGAAGTGCGCGCGCGCAACGAGGGCCTTTCGTTCGTGCGCTTGTCGGGCAACGTGGGCTGCGTCGTCAACGGCGCCGGCCTCGCGATGGCGACCATGGACCTAGTCAAGCACTACGGCGGCCAGCCCGCGAACTTCCTCGACATCGGCGGCAGCTCGCGCCCGGAGAAGGTGGTGGCGGCGCTCTCGATCATCTTGCAGGACACGAGTGTGAAGTCGATCCTGTTCAACATATTCGGCGGGATCACGCGCTGCGACGACGTCGCGCGCGGGCTGGTGACCGCGTTCGCGCAGATGAACTTGAAGCTGCCGGTGGTCGTCCGCTTGACGGGCACCAACGAAAAGGAAGCGCGCGAGATCCTGCGCCAGGTCCCCGCCATCCATCCGGCCGAGACCATGGACGAAGCGGTGAAGAAAGCGATCGCGCTGGCGGCGTAAGAGAGTGGGCGAGCACCGAAGGTTCCCGACGCGAACTTCCGCAGCGAGCCATAACTGCAAATCAGAAGCGAGCGAGAACCTGAGAGCGGAGGGAAGCCTTCGGTGCTCGCCGATAGTCGCAGCAAGAAAGGAAATCGAAACGTGAGCATGCCGATCGATCGCAATACGCGCCTGGTGGTGCAGGGCATCACCGGACGCGACGGATCCTTTCACGCGGCGCAGATGGCGGCCTACGGGACCAACCTGGTCGCCGGTGTCACCCCCGGCAAGGGCGGCAGCAAGTTCGACAACACCGTCCCCATCTTCGACTCCGTGCACGAGGCCGTCGACGCGACCGGTGCCAATACCTCGGTGATCTACGTGCGCGCGCCGTTCGCGGCCGATGCCATCTGCGAGGCGGCCGACGCCGGCGTTCGGCTCGTGGTCTGCATCACCGAAGGCGTGCCCGTCCGCGACATGCTGCGCGTGGTGCCGTTCTTGAAGGAGCGCGGCGCGCGCCTGCTCGGCCCCAACTGTCCCGGCTTGATCGCGCCCAATGCGCGCGTCAAGGTCGGCATTCTGCCCGCCAGCATCGTGCAACCCGGATCCGTGGGCGTGGTGTCGCGCAGCGGCACCTTGACGTACGAAGTCGTCTATCAGCTCACGCGCGCGGGCATGGGCCAGTCGACGTGCATCGGCATCGGCGGCGATCCCGTCATCGGTACCAACTTCATCGATTGCCTGCGTCTGTTCCAGGCCGACGAAGAGACGGAAGCGATCGTCTTGATCGGCGAGATCGGCGGCTCCGACGAGGAAGAAGCGGCCGCGTTCATCAAGGAGAAGGTCAGCAAGCCGGTGGTGTCGTTCATCGCGGGCCAGACCGCGCCCCCCGGCAAGCGCATGGGTCACGCGGGCGCCATCGTCACCGGTGGGTCGGGAACCGCGGCCGACAAGATCGCTGCCTTCGCGGCGGTCGGAGTTCCCGTCGCGAAGATACCGTCGGAGATCACGTCGCTGGTCGCGTCGGCGGCACCCGCGCTCAAACGCGCATCGTAATTGTTTCGAGGAGGGCATCGAACGCATGAAGACACTGTTGATGATCAAGCCCGACGCCGTCGCCGAGGGCCACGTGGGCGACATCCTGGGGCTGGTGGAGAGGAATCGCTTCGCGATTCGCCGTATGACCAAGACGCAGTTTTCGCGCGAAGGCGCCGAGCGTTTCTACGCCGTCCATCGCGAGCGGCCGTTCTTCAAGGACCTGGTGTCCTATATTACGAGCGGCCCGGTGGTGGCGATCGAGATCGAAGGCGACGAAGCGGTGAGCCGCATCCGCGAGTTCATCGGGGCCACCAACCCCGCCGATGCGCGCCCCGGGACGGTGCGCTACATGTTCGGTAAGAGCTTGCAAAATAATGCGGTACACGGCTCCGACGCGCCCGAGAACGCGCAGAAAGAGCTTGAAATTGTGTTCGGTGGAGCCTAGATTCGTCCACGTTCGGCTGGAACCGCCCATGGCGTCGGCAGTTACGTGGCCGGGCGGGAGTCGGAGATGAAGATCGACATACGCGAGCTGGTCGACGCCAGCGGCACCTTCGAGAGCGATGAGTCGGTCGCGTTCGAGGATCCCGCGGGCAGTGAAGTCGTCGCCCCGTGCCACGTCCGCGTCGAGTATCGTCAGAGCCCGGGGAGCCTGCAGTTCAACGGCACCGTCGCGACCACGCTCGTGACCCAGTGCCACCGCTGTCTCGACGCGGCGCGGCAAGACGTGGCCGGCGAGTTCGAGGTGATGGTACGGCGCGGCGAGCACGCGGCCGAAGAGGGCGACGATGTGGTCGCGCTGCCGTTGCACCAGTGCGAGATCGACCTCGAGCCGTACGTGCACGAGGCCGTGGTGCTGGCGACCCCGATGCTCATCTTGTGCCGCGAAGATTGTCGCGGGTTGTGTCCGTCGTGTGGCGTCAATTGGAACCGCGAAACCTGCGCGTGCCGGCCGAGTGCCGACTCGCGCTGGGACGCGCTTCGTAAATAGTGTGGTAGGTGCGCGCATCCGGTTCCTCCGCGGCCGCGCGTCTGTAGCAATCGTTCGTGAGGTAAGGAGAAGTCCATGGGTCTGCCCAAGAGAAGGCATTCAAAGACGCGCAAGCGCAAACGTCGCACGCACTGGAAGCTGTCGACGCCGAGTCTGACCAAGTGCTCGCACTGCGGTCAGCCGAAGACACCGCACAGCGTGTGCCCGCACTGCGGGTTCTACGCGGGGCGTGAAGTCGTCCGCATCGAAGAGGAGCTCTAAGAGGTGACGAGTGCGAATCGCCGTTGACGCGATGGGCGGCGACAAAGGCCCGAAGGTCGTCGTTCCCGGCGCGATCGACGCGATGCTTGCGCGGCACGGCGAGGTGCGCCTGGTACTCGTGGGGCGCGAGGAAGAGATTCGCCCCTTGGTGGGCGGGGTCGATCCGGCCATGGTCGAGATCGTCCACGCCTCCGAGGTCATCGACATGCACGAGTCCCCCGCGACCGCGATCCGGCGCAAGAAAGACGCGTCGATCACGGTCGCGTTGCGCTTGGTGCGGGAAGGGAAGGCGGACGCGATGGTGAGCGCCGGAAACACGGGGGCGGTGGTGGCGAGCTCGCTTCTGACCATCGGCCGCCTGCACGGCGTGTCACGCCCCGCCATTTCCACGTTGTGGCCCAACAAGCGCGGGGGTGCCGTGGTGCTCGACGTCGGTGCCAACCACGAGTGCACGCCCAAGAACCTGGTCCAGTTCGCCATCATGGGCTCGGTGTTCGCGGAGCGCCACCTGGGTGTGGCGCGCCCGCGCGTCGGGTTGCTCAACATCGGCGAAGAGAAGAGCAAGGGCAACGAGCTGGTACGCGACTCGTACGCGTTGCTCGAAGCCGATACGCGCGTCAACTTCGTCGGTAATGTCGAGGGGCGCGACGTGTTCGACGGGGCCGCCGACGTCGTCGTGTGCGACGGCTTCGTGGGCAACGTCATCCTCAAGTTCTCCGAGAGCATCTATTCGTTTCTCGCGCACTTGGTGCGGGACGAGATTCGGCGCGGTCTGCTGGCCAAGGCGGGCGCGCTCTTGATGGCGCCCGCCTTCCGGTCCATCCGCTCACAGCTCGACTACGCCGAGTACGGCGGCGCTCCGCTCCTGGGTGTGAAAGGCGTGGTCATCATCTCGCACGGCAAGAGCTCGCGGCGTGCCATCGCCAACGCCATCCAGGCCGCCGCCAAGTCGGTCGACGCGGGGCTCAACGGTCATATCGAAGAACGCTTCGCGGTCGCGGTGCAGCATGCAGCCCACGTCTCCTAGATCGTCGCGCATCATCGGCACCGGCCGCTGCCTGCCGTCGCGCGTCCTGACCAACTTCGATCTGGAGAAGATGGTGGAGACGACCGACGAGTGGATCACCACGCGCACAGGCATCCACGAGCGCCGCATCGCCGCGGACAACGAGGCGTGTTCGGACATATCGGTGGCCGCCGCCAAGGAAGCGCTCGCGATGGCCAAGCTCGACGCCAAGGACCTGGACGGCATCATCATCGGGACCATCAGCGGCGACATGCTGTTTCCCGCCACCGCTACGCTCGTGCAGGACCGCCTGGGCGCGGTCAACGCCGCCGCGATGGACGTGAGTGCGGCTTGCAGCGGATTCATATACGGCCTCACCCTGGCCAACGCGATGATCGTTTCGGGGCAGATGAACCGGGTGCTGGTGATCGGTTCGGAAGTCTTGAGCAAGTTCGTCGACTGGAGCGACCGCGCGACCTGCGTGCTGTTCGGCGACGCGGCCGGCGCCGCCGTGCTGGAGGGGTGCCCGGCCGGAGAAGGTCTCCTCGCCACCCACGTGAAGTCGGACGGTTCGCTGGCCGAGCTCCTGTGCATCCCCGGCGGCGGATCGCGCCAGCCGCTCGGCCCCACCACCTACCTCGAGCACTCGCACTACATCAAGATGAAAGGCGACGGAGTGTTCAAGTGGGCGGTGCGCGCGATGGTGGACGCCGCCAAAACGGTCCTGGACGAAACCGGCCACAGCCTGGCCGACGTGTCGCTCGTGATCCCGCACCAAGCCAACATTCGCATCATCGATGCCGTCGTCGAGCGCCTCGAGATCCCGCGCGAGCGCGTGGTCGTCAACCTGGACCGCTACGGCAACACCTCGTCGGCGACCATTCCGGTCGCGTACGACGAGGTCGTGCGCGAGGGGAGGCTCGAGCCGGGTGACCTGGTCCTGTTCACCGGATTCGGCGCCGGATTCACGTGGGGTTCGGTGCTCTTCAGGCACAGCATTTCGTTGTAGTTCGCTCGGAAAGGCAGGCTGCGTGGCCGCAAGCGTCGGCATGTTGTTCCCCGGGCAGGGGTCCCAGTTCGTCGGCATGGGGAAGGATTACTACGATTCCTTTCCCGAGGCACGCGCGTTGTATCGCGCGGCCAACGATGCGCTCGGCTTCGACATTGCGGAGCTCTCGTTTGGCGGCGACATGGACGAGCTGACCAAGACCAAGAATGCGCAGCCCGCGATTCTCTTGCACAGCGTCGCCGTGCTGGAGGTCTTGAGCGCGCGCGGTGTGGCACCCACGGTGGTCGCGGGCCACAGCCTGGGCGAGTTTTCGGCGCTGGTGGCGGCCGGCTTCTTTCGTCCCCTCGACGCGCTGAAGATCGTGCGGCGGCGCGGCGAGCTCATGTACGACGCGGGTGTCGAGCGCCCCGGTACCATGGCCGCCATCATCGGCCTCGACGAATCCACCGTGGAAGCGTGCGTTGCCGAAGCGGGCGGCGTGGTCGTGGTCGCGAACTACAACTCGCCCGCGCAATTCGCTATCTCGGGCGACGTCGCCGCGGTCGAGCGCGCGTGCGAGGTGTGCAAGGCGCACGGCGCCAAGCGGGCGCTCAAGCTCCCGGTGAGCGGCGCCTTCCACTCGCCACTGATGGAGCCCGCGGTGGACGAGTTTCGCGCGTTTCTGACCGGCTTTCCCTCCGGCGAGCTGCGCGTACCGTGGGTGGCCAACGTCACCGGCGACGTCGTCGCCGATCGCATGCGTGTGCTCGACCTGCTCGCGCAGCAGTTGAAGTCGGCCGTTCAATGGACCCGGAGCATGCGCGCGTTCGCCGCGGTGCACGCGGGCACCAGCTACGAAGTGGGTCCGGGCGCGGTGCTCGCGGGATTGATGAAACGAATCGTGGACGGCGCAGAGGTGGTGTCGCTCTCGAGTGCGTCGGCGCTCCCGTAAGGGAGCGCGCACCCGAGCGCGGCTGCGATGGGGTGCCCGGGGCCGCCCGCGCAACTTTCTCTTTTCGGCCCGCGCGGCGGTCTGCTATAAGTCGCGGGCGCGTCGGGAACGGGGAAAGGCCGGCCCGGCTCGAGCACGACGCACGACGATGGACCTTGCGGGACAAACGGCGGTGGTCACGGGCGCGGCGCGCGGCATCGGCCGCGAGATCGCGAATCGCTTGGCGGGCGCGGGCGCTGCGGTCGCAATGGTGGACGTGGTCGAAGACACCGTCGTGCAGTCGGCCGCGGAGGTTGCGGGGGCCGGTGTCGCCGCGCGCGGATACCGCTGCGACGTGTCGAGCTTCGACGACGTGGCCGCGGTGGGCGAGCGCATCGTCGCCGATTTCGGACGCGTCGACGTACTGGTCAACAACGCCGGCATTACCCGCGACAAGCTGTTCTTGCGCATGACGCCCGAGGACTGGGGCCAGGTGCTCGCGGTCAATTTGACGGGAGCGTTCAATTTCACCAAGGCGCTCGCACCCGTGATGCTCAAGCAGCGCAGCGGGAGTATTGTCAATATCGCGTCGGTGGTGGGGCTGGCAGGGAACGCGGGCCAAGCCAACTACGCGGCCAGCAAGGCGGGCCTGATCGGCTTGACCAAATCGCTGGCGAAAGAGTTCGCGCCGCGCGGCGTGCGCGTCAATGCGGTGGCACCTGGATTCATTCGCACCGCAATGACGGAGGGGCTGCCCGAAGAGGCCCAGAACCAGATGTTGCAGGTAATCCCGTTGGGGCGCATGGGCGAACCGGCGGAAGTGGCCGACGTCGTTTTGTTCCTGGCATCTAGCCTGGCGGGGTATGTCACCGGCCAGGTGATCAATTGTGACGGTGGACTGATAACGGCGCGCTAGCGCCGCAGCAGGAGGTGAACCTCGACATGTCGGATATCGAGGCCAAGGTCAAGAAGATCATCGAGGAAAAACTGTCCGTGAACGCGGACCAGATCACCAACGAGGCCCGCTTCGCGGAGGACCTCAAGGCCGACTCGCTCGACACGGTCGAGCTCGTCATGGCGCTCGAGGACGAGTTCGGTCTGGATATTCCCGACGAGGAAGCCGAGAAGATCAAGACCGTCCAGAACGCCATCGACTACATCACGGCCAAGGCCGGTTAGTCCGAACGGCGGCGGCGCGCGACGGGCTCTCGTCCCGCCCGACTTCGGTGCCGCGGCCGGCTTGGCGTTTTCTATTATGACTCGCGAGACCCATTCGAGAAGAGTCGTCGTCACCGGGGTCGGCGCCGTCACGTCGCTCGGGCTTTCCACCGCGGATACCTGGGCCGCGATCGTCGCCGGCAAGAGCGGAGCTGCGCCCATTGCCAGCTTCGACGCGGCCGCGTACGCCACGCGCATTGGTGCCGAGGTGCGCAACTTGGTACCCGAGGAGTTCATGGATCTCAAGGACTCCAAGCGCACCGATCGCGTCGTGCACCTGGCCATGGCGGCGGCCCGGCAGGCCGTGGCCGGCGTCGATTTCGACCGCCTCGACCGCAACCGCATCGGGGTTGTGATCGGATCGGGTATCGGTGGTATCGCGACCTTCGAGAAACAGCACGCCAATCTCCTCTCGCGCGGGCCCGACAAGGTGAGCCCGTTCTTCATCCCGATGATGATCTCCGACATGACATCGGGGTACGTATCGATCGCGTTCAATCTGCGCGGGCCCAACTACACCACCGTGTCCGCGTGCTCCGCGGGCGGCAACGCCATCGCCGACGCGTTCCTGCTGATCCAGTCCGGGCTGGCCGACGCCGTGTTGACGGGCGGGGCGGAGGCGGCCATCACCCCGATGTCGTTCGCCGGGTTCTGCTCGGCCAAGGCGATGTCGCGGCGAAACGACGCGCCCGAAAGGGCCTCGCGTCCTTTCGACGCCGAGCGCGACGGCTTCGTGATGGGAGAGGGAGCGGGCATCCTCTTCGTCGAGGAGCTGGAGCACGCGCGGCGCCGCGGGGCGAAGATCCTGGGCGAGATCGTCGGGGTCGGGCTGACGGGGGACGCGTTCCACATGACCTCCCCGGCGCCCAACGGCGAGGGTGCCGTGCGCGCGATGCAGATGGCGCTCGCGGTGGCCAAGCTGGCGCCCACCGCGGTCGACTACGTCAACGCGCACGGTACCAGCACGGAGCTCAACGACGCGAGCGAAACGGCGGCCATCAAGCAGGTCTTCGGCGAGCACGCGTACACGCTCGGGGTCAGCTCCACCAAGTCGATGGTGGGGCACTTGCTGGGTGCCGCGGCCGCGGTGGAGCTCATCTTCTGCGTGCTCGCGATTCGCGACGACGTACTTCCCCCGACCATCAACTACGAGCATCCCGACCCGGCCTGCGACCTCGACTATGTGCCCAACGCGGCGCGCAAGCGCCGCGTCGACGTGGCGTTGTCGAACGCCTTCGGGTTCGGAGGCCACAACACCGCGATCATCGTCCGACGCTTCGCGGACCGGTAGTGCGCTCCATGGCCGTTGCGTTCCGAAGACTCCTGGGACGTTTCCTGGGGGCGCAACGCGAGTCCCACGCGCCCGCGCCGGGCACCCTGGCGCACCTCGTCGACCTCGAGAGAACCCTCGGCTACCGGTTCCGTGACCGCTCGTTGCTGGTGGCGTCGTTGGTGCACCGCTCGTACTACGCGGGCACCGAGGTCAACGCGGCCCTGCAGTCCAACGAGCGCATGGAGTTCCTGGGCGACTCGGTGCTCTCGCTGGTTGTCAACGAACACCTATACACGAGGTATTCCGATCGTACCGAAGGCGAGCTCACCAAGATGAAGTCGGTGGTGGTGAGCAAGCAGATCCTCGCGCACCTCGCCAAGAAGATGGACCTGGGCCGCTACGTGCTGGTCAGCGAGAACGCGCAGCGTGCCGGCGTGGGCACGATGGAAAGTGTCGTGGCCGACGCGCTCGAAGCGGTTTTCGGCGCGGTCTTCATCGACGGCGGATTCGAAGCCGCCCGGCGCGTGGTCCTCGGAGTGCTGCCCGACAATCTGGGCGAAGTCGTCTCGCAGGAAGGGACCATCAACTACAAGAGCCTCCTGCAAGAGTACATCCAAGCGCTGCACAAGGTGCCGCCGCGCTACCGCGTCCACTCGACGACGGGGCCCGACCACGACAAGCAGTTCGCGGTGGAAGTAGTCGTGAAGGGGAACATCCTGGGGTCGGGTACGGGCAAGACGAAGAAGGACGCGGAGCAGAAAGCGGCGCGCGAAGCGTACCGGCGACTAACCAACTCTCCCGCCGAGGGATAGCGCCCGAAATCGTTCCGCCCCCCTCCGTGCGAGCCGATGATCCAGCGGCACGCTTCCTGCACGGACCGCTTTCCATGGGCCGCCCTGAAATCGAAGTTCCTGAAGCTCCATATACTTACGGCGGGGAAAAGGAACGCCTGTGCCGCGATTGCCGGCTTCCGTGCCACCTCGACGTCACCAGTCCGGACTGTTTCCGCCGGTTCTTCCTCCAGGGGATGCTGCAGTGCACCTACTTCGTGTACGGCTACTGCTTCCTGGTCGATCGCCAAGGCTGCGTCTTCGACAACGGCGGCGATCACGATCAATACTGGCTGCAGCTTCTCAACCAATACTTCCACAACGTCGCGGGCCGCGAGGAAGACGACGACGAGTTCGCGCGACGGCGGGCCGAGCTGATCCACCTCGTCTCGGAGCAAATCGAGGGCCGGCAGGTATCGCTGTGCCGGTACTTCGAGGAAATCTACAACAAGATACTCGAGGACGGCGGCGGCATGAGTGAAGAGGTCATGACGCGTCTCGATGACGCCTATCTCGCGCTCTTGAGCGGAACGTCCCGCAAGCGATGAGGTCGTGCGCGCGCGCCGAAGGTTCCCGACGCGAGCTTCCGCAGCGAGCCACGAATTCCAATCAGATGCGAGCGAGGACCTGAGAGCGGAGGGAAGCCCTTCGGCGCTCGCCGACCTCGTCTAGAAGTAGTATCCGCATCCGATCGACAAGGACGCCGCTTCGCGGTCGTCGCCGATGGTGGCGCTCGCGCGCCGGCCGCGGGCGTACGCCGCGGCCGCATCGACCATGATCGAACCGCGCACGAGCCAGCCCAGCCCCAGCGAATAGCGCCTCGTCTCCGACTCCTCGCCGATCCGCTCTAGGCGGTCGTTGTCGATGCGATCCGCTTCGAGGAACTCGAGGGCACCGCGCGACTGCGCGTACCCGGCGCGAACGCGCAGCGGCCAGGGCGAGAGCGTCCACTCCACGCCGGCGCGCACATCGAGGACCGTGCGCATCACACTCTGCAAGCTCGGGGTGATCAAGCGCTCCTCGCCGATGGTGGCCTGCGACCAGTCGGCGTAGCCCACGTGCGCGGTGAACAGGAGCGACGCCGAGGCCGGAACCGCGAGGGCGCCTTCGATGGTGTAGGGTGTGCGGTAATCGGTGGTGGTGCTGGTGGCCTCGCTCGTGAACGACCCCACGTCGTTGTCGACCTGCCGGGTGGTTTCCGTGACGGTGCTCGCTTGGACTTCGATCGCCATGGGGGCGGTCAGCGAGACACCGAGCTGGGCGCGTTCGAAGGCGTAGAACACGAGGCCGATGCGCGCCCCGTAACCGTCGATGTCCGCGTCCATGTCTTCATACACGAACGTATGCACGTTCGGATCGACCACGCGTCCGCGCACGTCGTACTGGCGAACACGATCGATGCCGCCGTCGAGCACCATGAGGGTGAGGCCGGCCGAGAAGGCGGCCGAAAGGTCGATACCGGCCCCGAAGTGGTAGGCATAGGTGGCGCCCGACTGCTGGAGCGCGAAGCGGTCGTCGCGCTGGTCGGCGGCGTTGTAGCCCTGGTAGGAAATCTCCAACGAGCTCGAGTAGATGCGCTGCAAGCCGACGGCGGGCACCAGCGAGCCGCGCAGCACGGGCAACGGAAACGCGCCCCCGACGAAGGTGATCGCGTACTCGTCGGGTTCGGCGACGGCGGCATCGCCGGCGTACGCGTAATCGAAGATCGAGCGCGCGCCCGAGAGGGTTCCCGTCACCGAGACGCGTTTTGCGCGCGCGAGGCCGGCCGGGTTGTACGCCATCGCGGTGGCGTCGTTCGCGATCGCGCCGAAGGCCGAGAGAGCCGCGCCGCGCACGCTGGCGTGGAGGGGACGGTCGAAGCCGAAGTCGTCGAACTCGAGCGCGCGGTTGGGTGACTGCGCGAGGACCGGTGTCGCGACGGCCGTGCACAGGACGACCAGGAGGGCGGTTCGACGCGGGCGCGCGGCGGTCAACGCCCGCCTCCCAGGCCGCGTCGCGTGCTATCGGCGGCGGCGCTGTCGGCGGCCGTGCGCGCGTCGAACCACCACGGGTGATTGAGTTGCTGCCACGGGTCTTTGTCGCGCGCCAGACGCTCCGGTTCGAGGAACGCACGCAGCGCGTCGCGTGTGTGGCAGCTCGTACAGGGAATGTCGCTGGAAGGACGAAGATAATTTCGTCGCGCGATACCGGGGTGCTCGAGAAGTGTATAACAAGCGGGTGTGGACAGGACGGCGGCGGCGAAAAGCCCCGCGGTCCACGCCCGCACGCGTCGACGCGCGGGGGCGCGAAGGCGTGGCCGTCTCGTTGTCAGTACGTCCATCGACCTGTTACACTGGGGCTTGGGTAAGTTACTAGGTGGAACGCACCGGATGCAAACTGGGTTTTTGAACGACGCGCACGTGAGGGCGACCCGGCGCGGATGGGCGTGCAGTCGCGCGCGCGCCGCGCTGGCACTCGTCGTCGTGCTAACGGCGACCTCGGTCGCGTGGGCCCATTCCGCCCCGGACGACGACCCCGAAGCGGCCGGACGCGAAGCCATCTACGCCCAGTTCGCCATGGGCGTCTATCTCCTGGAGCGCGGCGAAGCGGGCCGCTCGATCGCGCTCCTCGATTTCGCGTGGCGCGAGAGCGGCCACGACCCCACGGTGGGCGCGCGCCTGGCCGAGGCGTACTACGCGATTCGCGACCTCGGCACGGCGGAGTCGGTGGTCGACGGCGTCTTGAAGGCCGACCCCGACCACGAAGAAGTCCTGCAGTTGAAGGCACGCCTGCGCTACGCGCAGCGGGATGCCGCCGGAGCCATCGTGTACCTCGAGCGCGCGCGCGCGATCCGCACCTCGTTCGAGACCGAGAGATTGCTCGGGAGTCTGTACGCGGAATCGGGCGAGACCGAGAAGGCCATCGAGGCGTTCGAGCACTGCATTCGCATCGATCCCTCGATCGCGTTCCTGCACGCGGTGCGCGGCGAGCTCCTGCTGGAGGCGGGCCGCAGAGACGAAGCCGAGGCGGCCTTCCGGGCGGGACTCGAGATCGAGCCCCAAAACGAGCGCGTGGTCGAATCGCTGGTCAACCTGTTGGAGAGCGAAGGGCGGCTCAAAGACGCCATATCGGTGTTGGAGACGGTCGCGCGCGGACCGGACGCGCCCGAAGCGATGCGGCTGAAACTCGCCGAAGCCTACCTCGAGGCCGACCGCGCCCACGACGGTATTCAGCTGCTGGAGGCGGCGCGCAAGGACCCCGGTCTTTCGACCGAGGGAGAGCTCATGCTGGGACGCCTCTATTATCAGGCCGAGCGCTATCAAGACGCGCTCGGCGTGTTCGGCCCGCTGGCCCAACGCGCGGGCGACAGCCCCGAGCTCTACCGCATCCTGGGCGAGCTGCACGTGAAGACCGGCGAAGCCGAGAAAGCGCGCGCGGACTTCGAGCGCGCGATCGCGGCCGCGCCCGACGATTTTCGCAATTACCTGGCGCTCTTCTTCGCGCACTCCGAGGAATTCTCGAAGGACGACGTGCGCGTGAAGCTGTCCAAGGGAGAAGCAACGGCCATCCTCGACAAGGCATCGTCGCTCGCGCCGCGCTCCGACTTCGACGCGAACTTCATGGTCGGCATGGCGTGCTTGAGCGTGGACTCGCTCACGACCGCGCGCATGCACCTCGAGCGCGCCGATGCGATCCAGCCCGACGACCGCGGGGTGCTGTTCAATTTGGCGTCGGTGCACGAGAAGACGCGCGAGTTCGAACGCGCGGAGAAGATTCTGATTCGCCTGCACGAGAGCCACCCCGACGACGCGGCCATTTCCAACTTCTACGGTTATCTTCTGGCCGAGATGAACAAGCAGCTCGACCTGGCCGAAAACCTCGTGCGGGAGGCGCTGGCGAAGGAGCCCGACAACGGCTATTACCTCGACAGCCTGGGCTGGGTCTTGTACAAGAAGGGCGACTACCGCAACGCGGCCCGCGAGCTGGAGCGCGCCATCGACAAGCTCGGCGAGGACGCCGTGATCCTCGACCATTTGGGCGATGCGTACGCCGCGCTCTCCCGCTACAAAGACGCGCTCGCGGCTTATCGTCACTCCAACCGGCTGCAGGACAGCGCCACGGTGCGTGAGAAGATCGAGTCGACGGAACGGCGCCTTGACTGACCGCACCCGCGCCGCGCGTCGCCTCGCCGCGGCGAGCGCGTCGCTGCTCTTGCTCGCGGCCTTTGCGTGCCGCCAGCGGATCGACCCCAACGCACTCACGGGAGCCGCCGCCTGCTCGGCGCTCGACTCGCTGCTTTCGTCGGCGGGACCTCCGCGTCCGCTCGCGATGTCGGGTGAAGCTCTCCTGGACGTCGAGCAGTTTCGCTTTCGCGGGCATTTCCAGCTCGACGTCGCTTCCGGCGCGGATGCGACCATCGAAATGGGCGGCAGCACACTCTTCGGCGGCCATCGTGAGGACGTCGTGGTGTCGCTGGCGGACGACACGCTGCGCGTGTTCGATCGCGAGCGCGGTCGCTTCTACGAAGGCGAGCCGCTGGAGGAGTTGATCGGCGACGCGACGCGCGCACGGGCGGACTGGGCGCGGGTGGTCGCGGAGGTGCTGGCGCTCTCCCCGCGCTGTGACGAGGTTGCCACGCTGGTGCGCGACGACGGTGGGGCGCGCGGGACCGGGCCGCGCGGCAACCTCCGCGTCGTGGTCGAAGAGGGACGCATCGCGCGCTCGGACTGGCCCGACCCCGTCGCGGGCAGTACCCTGGACGACCGGCTCGAAGTGCGTTATGAATGGCGCGACGGTCGCCTGGCGCGCATCACCGCCACCTTGCCGGGGCGCGGTTGGCGCCTTCGCCTCACCGCTAAATGATTAGGCTATAGTCAGTTGCAAATGTCTCGAAAGGGACGGGAACCGGCCGGCGCACCCATCGGTATAAGGGCCGAGGCTGGATGTCCAAACTCGCGAGGAGCCTGGTGTTCACGGATACGAACCGCGAACGCGCGAAATGGAAGGACCACACCGACGAGGAGTTGATGCTCCGCGTCCAAGGTGGGGATACCGACTGTTTCGACGTGCTGGTCGAGCGGTACAAAGTGCGCCTCTTCAACTACCTCTTGCGGCTGACGAGCAACCGCGACGAGGCCGAGGAGATCGCTCAGGAAGCGTTCGTCAAGGCGTACATCCACGCCGAGAAGTACAAGACGATCGCGAAGTTCTCGACCTGGCTGTATACCATCGCGACCAATCTGGTGCGCAACCGGGTGCGGTCGCGGTCCCGGGCGCCGCAGATGGTCTCGTTGTGGACGCGCGTCTGGGGTGATGGTGAGGAAGAGCGGCCGCTGGAGATTCCGGACTCCCAGCGCACGGCCGACGAGGCCATCAACGATCGCGAGCTGAGCGATGTGATCAGCCAGGCGATCCAGAAGATTCCGGAGAAGTATCGGGAGAGTTTCGTGCTGCGCGAGATCAACGAGCTTTCCTACGAGGAAATCGCCGCGGTCACGGGCCTCAAGTTGGGAACGGTTCGATCGCGCATCAATCGGGCTCGGAACTATTTCCGGCAAGTCGTGGCACCGTTGGTCGCGAAGGGAATCGACTTTTAGGTCTCTCCAGGAGGAATGGTCCCATGAACTGCCGTCGTGTTCGACATCTGCTGCTCGACTTCGTCGATGGCCTGGGCAACGAGGCGCTCCACGCGGAAGTGGATCGCCACGTCGCCGAGTGCACCGAATGCGAGACCTTTGCGGCGGAGACGACGCGGAGCTTAGCACTCCTGCGGCGCACCCCGGTCGAGCGGCTCGACGAGAACTTCAACTGGAAGGTGCGCCTCGCGATTCACCGCGAGCAGAAGGCCATGGCCAAGAACGCGTCCTCCTCGGGCGCGTGGGTGCGGGCGTGGAACTTCCGCTACGTCGCGAGCACGGGAGTCGCGTTCGCGCTGGTACTGGCCGCGGGTGTGGTGACGATGCAGCGCTTGGTACCGGGCGAGCAAGCCGCGCCGCCGGTGTCATCGCGCGATCCGGGGGTGCGCGCCTCCGAGCCGGTGACCGCCGAAGTCCGGGCCCAGCCCGGGCGGCGGCCGAGCGTCGATTCGCCGAATCGGGTCGATCTCGTGAGTGATGGCGAAGCCTCCATAACCGCGACCGAGTCCGCCACGCGCGGCGCGATCGATCCGTATGCGCAGGAAGTCGCGATCGACTCGCTGATCGACTCGCGTCTGGTCGGGATGACGCCGGAGCGGCGCATGCGCTGCATCCAGCGCCAGATTCACCGCCTGCAGTCTCAGTTGGAAGCCCAGAGGACACCACCGAGTCCGTAGCCGTTCGACACCGCAAGGCCGGCAATATCGGCCCGCCCACTCATTCGAGGGGCGGGCCGATTCTTTTTGCCGAGCGCGCGGTGGTGGGTCTATGCTTCCCGTCGTTGCGTCGCGGGCCGCGGACGACGCCGGGCCGTCGGGATCGGGACCGCCGCGCGAAACTGGCACGTTTGGTGCAAGTTGCGCGATTCACAGATCTGTCCTTCGACGCCGGTCGCGGCGCGAAAGCGCGATATCGCAAGTGGTTACGCTGAGCGCTCCTCCGTCACCGGAGGCGTTTGCCGGACCGAAGTGGACCATACATCGGCGCGGAAGGCCTGTTTTGGCCGGACGCGGCGCGGGTTTCTTGGGATGAAAGAACCGATCATCAGGACGCACAACCGCGAGATCGACGATCTCTTCGAGCGCTACCGCCGTGCGCCCGGAAGCCACGTCTTCGCCCCCCTGGCGGACGCCTACCGCAAGCTCGGCCTGGTGGAAGAGGCCCTCGACATCTGCGCGCGCGGACTCTCCGCCAACCCCCGCTACGCGAGCGGGTATGTCGTCCAGGGCAAGTGCCAGTACGACGCCGGCCGCGCCGACCGCGCGGAAGAATCGTTCAAGAAGGTGATCGAGATCGACCCCCAGAACCTGGTGGCACTTCGCTACCTAGGCATCATCCGCGCGGGGTGCGGCGACACCGACGGCGCGCGCGGCTACTTCGAACGCATCCTGACCCTCGACCCGGGTGACAAGGACATACGCCAGCGCCTCGACGCGATCCGGGAAGCGGCCCCGGTGTCCGCGAATACATTGGTCGAGGAGATCGAACAGGTGCTCCAGCCCGAGACGAGCAAGCCGCCGGTGGTCGAACGCGTGGAAGAGCGCGTCGAGGAGCCGGTACACGCGAAAGTCGAAGAGCCCAAGGTCGTCAAGGCCCCCACGGACGACGTCATCGAGCTGCCCGAGGTGCGCGACGAATTCGAAGGAACCCCGATCGTGCTCGGCGACGAAGAATCGGTGACCACCGAGTACATCGCGACGGTGACGCTCGCGGACATCTTCGCGACCCAGGGCTACCACGAGAAAGCGCTCAAGATCTACCACGACGTCCTGCGCCGTCAGCCCAACAACGACGACGTGCGACGGAAGATTACCGCCATCGAAAAGGGCGAGCCCATCGCGCGCCCGCACGAGGTCGGTCATGACCACGCGCCCGCCCCTCGCCCGAGTGCCGCGGCGCCCGCTGCCACACCCGGCCCCGTCGCCACCCCCGCCCCGGCGGCCATAGCGCTTCCGGGTCCGGCGGCTTCGCCGGCCGCACCTGGCTCCCCGCCGGTGCCCACGAACCCAGCCGGGGCCGCGATCGACGAGGGACGCAGTTACGAACAGTTCAAGCGCTGGCTGCGCACCGTCTCCGACTGATTCGGCCCGTCCGTCCGCCTGGTCTCCCCGTGTCACCACACCTCCGGCGGGGCTTCTACGCCCCAAACTTCGTGCTGGAAACGAGGGGCCGCCCCGAATTAGAATCGGCGGCGAAAACGGGACTGCTCAAATCAGCTAATAATCACGAAATCAAGGAGATAGAGGAATGGCCGACACCAGCGACATCCGCAACGGACTGATCATGAACATGGACGGGGAGTACTGGTCGATCCAGGAGTTCCTGCATGTCAAGCCGGGCAAGGGCGGGGCGTTCGTGCGCACCAAGATCAAGAACCTGCTCACCGGCCAGGTCAAGGATCAGACGTTTCGCTCGGGCGAGAAGATCAACGAGGTACGCGTGGTGAGGCAACCCTTTCAATTCCTGTATGCGTCGGGCGGCGTCTACCACATGATGGACCGCACCAGCTACGAGCAGATCGAACTGCGCGAGTCGCTGCTCGAAGACGCCAAGGAGTTTCTCAAAGAAAACATGAATCTCGACATCCTCATGGACGGCGACAAGGTGCTCGCCGTGGAGTTGCCCAACTTCGTGGAGATGGCGGTGACCCGGGCGGAGCCCGGCTTCCGCGGCGACACCGCGCGCGGCGGCTCCAAGCCCGCCACGCTCGAATCGGGGTTGGTGGTCCAAGTGCCGTTGTTCGTGAACGAGGGCGACGTGGTTCGCGTCGACACTCGGACCGGCGAGTACGTGACGCGCGTATGACGTCCACACGGCTCGTGCATCGTTTCGACGACCGGAGGTGAAGATGCGCAAGGAAGAGATCGAAGAGCTGATTCGCTTGGTCGAATCGAGCCAGATCAACGAGCTCGAGATCAGCGAGGGGCGCAAGAAGATCCGCATCTCGAAGGGTGGCTCGACGCCCGCGGCGGCGTTCGTGCCGGCCTCACCCGCCGCACCGCCGGCGCCCGCGACGCGATACGACGAGGCGGAAGAGGATACCGAAAGGCCCAGTGGCGAGGAGAAGCTGGCATCAAACTTGAAACAGATCAAGTCACCGATGGTCGGCACGTTTTACAGGTCGCCGGCTCCCGGCTCCGAGCCGTTCACGGAAATTGGGCAAGCGGTCAGTGTGGGACAGACGGTGTGCATCGTGGAGGCGATGAAGCTCATGAACGAGATCGGCTCGGACTACAACGGTGTCATTCGTCGGGTGTTGACCGAGAATGGCCAACCGGTGGAGTACGGACAGCCGCTGTTTCTCGTTGAAACAAAATAAGTTGAATAGCGGAAAGGTCTCGGCACATGAACATCAAGGTGCTCCTCGAGAAGATGATCGAGATGGGGGCGTCGGACCTCCACATCAAGCCGGGCATCCCGCCGGTCGTCCGCGTTAATGGCAAACTGCAACGAACCACTTTCCCCGCTCCCACGCCGCGCGAGATGGAAGAGGTGGCCCGGAAGATACTGACCCCCCTCCAGCGCGAGAAATTCGAGAGCACCCGCGAGGTCGATTTTGCATTCGGGGTCACCGGTCTTGCACGCTTTCGCGCGAACTTCTACGTCCAGCGCAGCTCGATCGTGATGGTATTCCGTCACGTTCCCGTCAACATCAAGCGCATCGAAGAGCTCCTGCTGCCGCCGGTGATCGCCGAGCTGGCCTTGCGCCCGCGCGGCCTGATTCTGGTGACGGGTACCGTCGGCAGCGGCAAGTCGACGACACTCGCCGCCATGCTCTCGACGGTCAATCAGAACCTGAATGCGTCCATCATCACGATCGAGGACCCCATCGAGTTCCTCCATCGCGACGACAAGAGCATCGTCAACCAGCGCGAGGTGGGCAGCGACACCGCGTCCTTCCACGACGCGCTGCGCCACATCCTGCGCCAGGACCCCAACGTGATCATGGTGGGCGAGATCCGCGACGCCGAGACCATGGAGATCGCGCTCAAGGCCGCCGACACCGGTCACCTCGTCATGAGCACGCTGCACACGGTGGACGCGCCGCAGACCATCAACCGCATCATCTCGTTCTTCCCGCCGCACCACCACCAGGAGATCCGCTACCTCCTGGCGTCGACGCTGCAGGCCGTCATCTCGCAGCGCCTGGTGCGCCGCGCCGACGGTGCGGGCCGCGTGCCCGCGGTCGAAGTGCTGGTGACCACCGGCACGGTGCGCGAGTGCATCGTCAACGCGGAAAAGACGCCGCTGTTGCACCAAGCGATGCGCGACGGTGTCACCACGCATCAGATGCAGACCTTCGACCAGGCGCTCATGAAGCTGTACCAAGACGGCATCATCACGCTCGACGACGCGCTGCGCGCGAGCTCGAAGCCGCACGAGTTGACCCTGCGCTTGAAGGGCATCCAGGCCACCAGCGATCAAGGCTGGAAGGGCTTCGAGAGCGCCCCCCCGGAAGAGTCGACGCCGGCGGGCCGAAAGTAGGTTAACAAGACCTCCGGGGCTGTGTTAGCGTAGGCCCCATGTTCCAAAAGATCCTCGTCGCCAACCGGGGCGAGATCGCGTTGCGCGTGATGCGCGCGTGCAACGAAATGGGCATCCGGACCGTCGCCGTCCACAGCGAAGTCGACACGGACTCTCTGCACGTTCGCTTCGCCGACGAGGCCGTCTGCATCGGGCCCAGCCTCCCCGGCGAGAGCTACCTCAATTTCAATCGCATCATCTCTGCGGCCGAGATCACGAGCGCGGAAGCCATTCATCCCGGCTATGGATTTCTCTCCGAGAACGCCGAGTTCGCGGAGGCGGTGGTGTCGTGCGGCATCGGCTGGATCGGCCCCTCGCCGAGCGCGGTCGAGAAGATGGGCAACAAGTCGGTGGCCAAGGACACCATGAAGCAGGCCGGCTTGCCGGTCATCCCCGGCTCCGACGGACCGGTCAACGACGAGAAGGAAGCGCTGCGCATCGCGGAGGAGATCGGTTACCCGGTCATCATCAAGGCGGCCTCGGGCGGCGGCGGCCGCGGCATGCGCGTCGCGCGCGACCCCCAGGACTTGGCCAACGCGATTCTGATCGCGCGCGCCGAAGCCGAGAGCGCCTTCGGCGACGCGTCGGTGTATCTCGAGAAGTACCTGCCGACCCCGCGCCACGTGGAAGTGCAACTGCTCGGCGATTCGCACGGCAACATCGTCCACATGGGCGAGCGCGAGTGCTCGGTGCAGCGCCGCCACCAGAAGCTGATCGAAGAATCTCCCTGCGTGGCTCTGAAGCCCGAGGTACGCGAACGACTGCACGCCGCTGCGGTACAGGGCGCGCGCGCGATGAACTATACCTCGGCCGGGACCATGGAGTTCCTGGTCCAAGGCGACGAGTTCTACTTCATGGAGATGAACACGCGCATCCAGGTCGAGCACCCGGTGTCGGAGATGGTGACGGGACGCGACCTTATC
>JAKEHA010000174.1 GCA_022615275.1 Candidatus Latescibacterota bacterium | reverse complement strand
GCGCGGAGGGAAGCCCTCGACGGTCGCCCCGGCCTGAAGATCGAGTTTGCAAGTCCCAAGCCCCGGAAACGGTTGCCGGCGAGGAGCAACGGGGAACGACCGGGAAGGCGGCGGCAGCAGTTGCGGAGCGGGCCGCGCGTTCGTTACCAGTGGGGACAGAAAAAGACGCGGCCCCTCCTTGCGAAGGGGCCGCGCCGCGAACCCGTGAATTCGGGCCCGAATCGAAGGCCTAGTAGTTGTAGACCGCCGAGATGCGCCCGACGGGACCGTGGTCGGAACCATCCGACCACGCGTCGTCGTAACCGGTCAGCCAGTAACCGAGGCCGAACGGCGTCTCTTCAGCCAACTCGAGATCCACTGTCCACTCGGCGAAGGTGAAACCGCAACCGAGGAACCAATCGAAGCCGTCCCCGAAGCCGGTGGGACCCGCGGGGCCGTACGGGTTGTCCGGCGTTCCCTTCTCTTCGTCGCCACGATTCTGTTCTTCCTTGTAGCTGCCGATGAACTTGGCCGCCCCGATGCGTGTCGTCAGCCACGACGTGATGTGCGACTCCAGCGCGAGACGCAAGGCCGGGAACGAGTTCAACGTACCGGTGACGATGGTGGTCGATACCGTGTCCTTGCTGGCGTACTCGACCTCGCGGTTGAAATACTCCAGGGCGAAGACCAGCATATTGTCCTGGTTGACGTCCATGTTGAGGCCGAGGCCCAGCAGGAGATCGCTCGACTTGCGGCCGTGCGGCGGCGCGATGGGCGCCGGCGGCGTGGCTGTGAACGTCTGCTCGTACTCCGAGCTGATGTAATCGAACACCGGGACCAGAGTGACGTTGTCCTTCCAGTCATAGAACATGCGGGCGCCGAACTCGAACGCCGTGTTGCTGTCCCACTCCAGCGTGGTGCCGGCGGCACCCGAGCCAATGGTCTCCTGACCGCCGGCGTTACCGAAGTTGAACAGGACGTCAATAACCATGCTCTCGTTGTTGGTCCAGGTTCCGCCCAATCCGATCGTCAGCCACGACGCATCGGATTCCTGGTTGGGTGCGCCCACTTCGTCGACGTACGACCACTTCGACTCGGTGATCGACACGCCGAGGGCGAAGCTCTCGCCGATCTCCCAAGCGCCCGCGACGTCCCACCGATTGATAGGGGGCGACTCGTATGGGGGTTCGAGTTCGTTCGGGAACGGGGCGGGAGCCTCGCCGGGCGCGTGGAACTGGTAGAACGGGTTCCCCGCCCAGAAGCCCAGGTGCGAAAGCGACGCCTCGTTCAAGCTGATGCGATAGGTTCCCCACTTGCCGTCCTCGCCGCAGGCGTGGGTCCAGCCCAGGCCGCGCGAGTCCGACAAGTCGGTGCTGGTCCAGTCGCCCATCTCGGCGTTCACCTGGTTGGCGAACGAGATCAGGGTGCTGTACCAGCGGTTCACTGCCGAATCGTCACTGATGTAGTCGCCGACGTTGGCCAGCGACCGAACTCGGGACGTCGTCGCATTCGCGGCCGCCGCACCGAGCGTAAGCACTAGGACCGAAGCCAGAGCAATTCTGCTCCAGTTCTTCAACATATTGACCTCCTCTGGTGGGAATGGCGTTCTTCACGATCGATTGCCGGTCACCACCGGCCCATTCCCGTTAATTTCCGGCTACGTTCTTCGAACGCCCGACGGGTGCTCCGTTGGGTGTGCGCCTCTTCGGCGCGTCGATCAATTCCCCGAGCCGATCACCTCCTCTTACGAAGGCACGTCTGTTGGCGGCCGCGAGGCCACCCACGAGTCATCAATCGCGCGGCCTGCTCGCCCACGCCCCCCGGTTTTGACTTCCGGCACCCGACATTGCGGGCTGAAGCTCCCGGGGAAACGCCCCGAAAGGGACGCTTCCAGCTTTGAGCGCGAAATTTATCGGCGCCCGCCAAGACGTGTCAACATTCTTTTTGGGGTACTCGGGAAGGGTTTCACGACCCCGAAACGGGGCTCCCGCATGCGCTTCGAGCGGCCTACGCGAGCGGATCGCGCGTTGAGCGCCAGTCCCGTGCGAGGTTCGGCTCGAACAAGGGGTGAGCCGGATCTAGCGAATTGACACGGACTTGGCCGTACGCATGGAGGAAGAGCCGGTCGGGCAAGGCCATGCCGACATGGGTGATGCGCTCTGCCGCGCGCCCGAAGAAGAGGAGGTCCCCAGGCGCCAGGTCGTCCAGCGTCCCCACCCGTCTTTCCGCCCCGAAACGCGACTGTTGGTCGGAATCGCGGGGCAGGATCACCCCGTGGAGACGGTAGATTCGCTGGACCAGACCGGAGCAATCGAAGCCCTTGGGCGTCGATCCGCCCCACAGGTAGGGAATGCCCAGGAACCGAAGGCCGGTGGCCGTCAAGCGATCCCTGGACACGGCCCCGGCGCCCGGGGCCTTCTCGACATGGGCGCTCCGGACAAAGCCCTTTCGCCCGTCCGCGAGCTCGACCGCCTGCCAGCCGCGCGGCCCGGCGCCGGTCACGGCCAGCGGCGTGCCGATGACCAGGTCGGTGACGGGAAGCGCGTCGTCGGAGGGCGACGACAGCGCTTCCGAGTGATTGACCCCGACCCGGTCGGCGGCCCGATCGGTGAAAGCCGCCACGCGCGCCGGTGTCGTCTCGAAGAGGTGCCAGCTTCGAATCCAGCCGATGTAGCCGTCGTCCAGGCGAACCAGGAACCAGTCGCCTTCCAGCTTGAGGACGAAGACGCGGTCTCCCATGACGGCCTGCGAGACCAATTCGGATGGATGGGCCGCCGAGCGCCGCACGTCGGCGACGCTGCTCGATACGATCACGGCCGCGGGAGCGTCGGCACGGGGAAGACGCGTCACGCGCAGGCGGCGAGCGTCGTCGCCCGAGAGGCCAAGGCGCGCCACCACGGCATCGGACACGGCCGCGTCGCTGCACTCGAAATCGATCGTCCCGCCGTCGGGCGGAAGCGAGGAGACGCGGGTGTAGCACGTGCGTCCGTCCAGCCCGAGCTCTTCGAGCGCGGCCGCGAGAGCGTCGTTGACGTCTTGAAGCATGCCTACCTTCGTTGCGTGCGACCCAGCTTGGGATCGAAGAAGTCGCGTAACGCGTCTCCCACAAGGTTGAAGCCCAGGACCGCGAGCGTCACGACGATACCGGGCGCCAGCGAGAGCCAGGGCGCTACCCGAAGGTAGTCGAGCCCCCCGCTGATCATCGAGCCCCAACTCGGCCGCGGCGGTTGCGCGCCCAGCCCGAGGAAGGAGAGCGACGACTCAGCCATGATCGAGGCGCCCAGCCCCATCGAGAAGATCACCAGGATCGGCGTCAACACGTTGGGAAACACGTGACGTGCGATCACGCGCGAGTGGGGTGCCCCCAGCGAGCGAATCGCGGTCACGAACTCGCGTTCCTTGAGCGACAGCACTTGGGCTCGCACGAGGCGTGCCACGCCCGCCCACCCGACGACACCCAAGGCCAGAAACAGCGCGACCTTGCTGGGGCCCACGGCCGCCATTACCGCGATCAGGAGCAAGAGCCCCGGATACGCCAGCGTGACGTCGGCCACCCGCATCACGATCTGGTCGGCGCGCCCTCCGTAGTACCCCGCGACCAGGCCCAGGCACGTACCCAGCATCAGCGCCAGGAGGCGGGAGACGACGCCTACCTCGAGCGAGAAGCGCGCGCCGTACATCACGCGACTCAACACGTCGCGCCCGAACGCATCCGTGCCGAGCCAGTGGCCCACACTGGGCGGCTCCAGCGCGTCGTCCATCGCGATCGCGGTGGGATCGTAAGGGGCGAGCCAGGGCGCGAACAATCCGCCGAGCACGACCACGAGAATCAGCACCGCGCCGACCGCACCCGCGCGATGGGCGTCGACGAGCCGCGCTGCTCGACGCGCACGCGCGCGCAGCACGTCGGCTGCGGATCTCCGCGCCGGCTGCGACGACGTCACGTCTGCGCCCCCCGCGAGAGCTTCACGCGCGGATCGACGCGCGCGTACAGGAGATCGACCAGCAAGTTCACGGCCATGAACAGGATGGCCATGAACAACACCGCGCCCTGGATGGCGGGCAGGTCGCGCTTCATGATCGCGTCGAGGGTGAATCGTCCCAGGCCCGGCCATGCGAAGATCGACTCGGTCAGCACGGCACCGCTCAAGTAGCTCCCGAAGTCGACGCCCACCACCGTGATGATGGGCAGGAGCGCGTTGCGCAGCGCGTGACGCACCAACACCCGGCTCTCGCCCGCGCCCTTGGCGCGCGCCGCCTTGACGTACGTCTCGTGAATTTCGTCCAGGACGCTCGAGCGCGTGATGCGTGCGATGTACGCGGTCGATGCCATCGCGAGCGTGAGCGCGGGCAGAACGAGATAGGCGATGCTCCCGTTGCCGAAACCGGACGGGGGCAGGATCCCCAGGCGCATCGAGAAGACGTAGATCAGGAGCACGCCCAGCCAGAAGACGGGCATGGAGACGCCCACCACCGCGCCGCCGACGAGCATGTAATCGAGCGCCGAGCCGCGCCGCCACGCCGCCAGCACGCCGATGGTGACGCCGAACACCACCGCGATCGCCATGGCCGCGGCGGCCAGGCGCAGGGTGTGGGGAAAGCGCCCGCGAATCGACTCCCACACCGGGACCCCCGTGACGTACGACGTCCCCAGGTCGAAGCGCGCCAGATCCGCGAGGTAACGCGCGTAGCGCTCGTAGAGCGGAGCGTCGAGGTGCATCTCCGCGCGCAGGCGCGCGAGCGTTTCCGCGTCGTAGCGCTCCCCGACCATGGACAGCACCGGGTCGCCGGGCAGGACGTGGAGCAAGAGGAACGTCACCGTCGCCACACCGAGGAGGATGGGAACGAACCACAGGATGCGTCTGAATGTGTAGGCGAGCATGCGCGGCGAGGATAGGTCAAGGCCCGCGCGCGCTGCAATCTCGCGTTTGCCTAGCGCGAGACGCGCACGCCGGAGAAATCGTTGGCGAGGTAGAGCTTGGGGAGGCGGTAGCCCGTTACGCGTTCGGAGACGATGTGGAAGGTGGTGGGAAAGTAGAGGTAGACCCAGGGCGCCCGCGCGAACACCAAGCTGTCGATGTGCGCGCACGCGTCCGCGCGCGCCTGCGGGTCGAGCATGCGGCTCGCGTCTTCGATCATGCGATCCACCTCGGGGTCCGAAAAGAACGAACGGTTGCCGCCGCCCCCGCGGTTGGCGGAGTGGAACAGGGGAAACAGGAAATTCTCCGCGTCGGGATAATCCCCGAACCAGTCCAGCAGGAACGCGTCGACCTTGCCCGCGCTGACCGTCTCCTTGAACGCGCTCCACTCGCGCCGCACCAGCGTCGCGTCGACCCCCACCGCGCGCCAGTAGCCCTGCACCGCTTCCATCACGCGTCCGCCTTCGGCGCTCTCGCGCAGCCACACCTCGAGCTTCAGGTTCTCGGCGCCCGCTTCGCGCAGGAGCGCTTGGGCCCGCATCGGGTCGTAGTCGTAGCCGGCCCGTTCGCGGTGGCCCGGAATCCCGGGCGGAATCGCGCCGTGCGCGGGGATCGCGGCCCCCGCCTGCAGCACGCGCGAGAGTTCGGGCACATTGACAGCGTGATTGAGGGCGCGGCGTACGCGCACGTCTTGATAGCGCGCGTTGTTCAACCCGAGATAGAACACGCGCAACTCGGCGCGCTCGAGCAGCCGTGCGGAGCGCGCGGGATCGGAGAGGAAGCGCGGCACCTCGGCGTCCGGAATCTCGAGCACGTCGATGGAGCCGGCTTCGAACTCGGCGATACGCGTGAACGGCTCCGGAATGACGCGATAACGCACGCCTTCGATACCGAGCGCGCGGCGCGCATGGTGCGGGTTGGGAACCAGCACCACACGATCGCCCCGCACCCACTCGGAGATCACCCACGGACCCGAGCCCACCGGCACATCACCCGCGCCCACGCTCGCGACGTCGACGACGCGCGCGGCCGGCAACGCCAACATCGACAGGAAGGGCGCGAACGGTTCTTCCAACTCGACCACGAGCGTCGAGTCATCGGGCGTTTCGATTCCCGCCACCGACGCCGCACTACCGTTGCGGAACGCCTTCGCCCCGCGGATTCGCTCCAGCACCCACGCGCGCGGCGACGCCGTGGCCGGTGCGAGCACGCGTTCGAAACTCGCGCGCACGTCGGCCGCGCGAACCGGATGTCCGTCGGAGAAGCGCGCACGCGCGTCGAGGTGGAACACGTAGCGGCGTCCGTCCGCGGTGTCCCATGCGCGCGCGAGTGCGGGCGAGAGCGCCCCGTCGGGCGCGAGGCCCACCAGCCCGTCGAACGCGAGGGCGCAGATCTCGCCTTCCGCCACGTCCACGGCGAGCGCGGGATCGAGCCGGTTGGGCGCCGTTTCGAGCGCGAGCTCGAGCATCGGCGACGACGCGCGCTCGCCGCCGCAGCCCGATGCGAGCAGGACGATCAACAACAAGACGGCAAGTACCGCGACGCGTCCCCCGGCGGGCGTCGCGGCTGGGGCCCCCGCCGCGTAAGACGGCGGGGTGAGACGCGACGCCCGCCGCGCAGCGTTCCGTCGCTCGAGCCTCACAGGTCGCCCTCCACCAGCTTGAAGTCGCCCACGCCGAACATGTCGAAGAACACGAAGGTGCGATTCTGGGTGTAGTAGCGCCAGATCTCGTATTCCCCCTGCGCGCGCTGGTCCAGCGCCGTGTCGATCTGCTCGGGCGGTCCGTAACGGATGTACACGCGTCCGCGATCCGAGCGATAGCCCGGCCCGAATTGCGAGAACTCGCGCGCCACGTACTGCACGCGCGTCAGATGCTGGGCGAGTGCTTCGTTCTCCACCGTGCTGGGGTCGGGGTGATCACGGCGACGGCGGCCGTCGCTTCGCTCGGAGATGGTCGAGCCTTCG
>JAKEHA010000023.1 GCA_022615275.1 Candidatus Latescibacterota bacterium | reverse complement strand
GGCGGCGTGGGGACGGCGGGAAGCGCCAACATCGGCAAGCGCTACGCCATGTTCGAAGCCATCCACGGCTCGGCGCCGCGCATGGTCGACGAGGGGCGCGTCCAGTACGCGGACCCCTCGAGCATGATTCGCGCGGGCTCGATGCTGCTCCGCCACATCGGCCACGAGGACCGCGCGACGCGCCTCGAGATGGCGCTCGATATCTGCGGGAATCTCGAAAAGAAGCTCGTCATCACCGGCCGCAACACGGGCGCGACGGCCGATGACTTCGTCGCCTATCTGCAGGCCACGATGAACGACAAGAAGCTCGAGGAGCGCTGGAAGAGCTACCAGAAGCGGTAATCTGACGTTCTTCGCGCGACAAGAGAATCTTCTTGACAGCGTGACAGCAAGGCGCCCATGAATTCTCCCTGCCCGCCGACCTGGGGAGGTACGACATGCGTTCCCGCCTCTTTTGGGGAGTCCCGCGACCGGTTGCGTTACTCTCCTGTGCAGCCCTCGTCGCTTGCTCCGAGAAGTCTGATTTTCCCCCGACGGTCGGGCAGCCGGTAGTCAACAACCTTGCGTTTGTGGACTTTGAGGGGCAGAGCGGAACGGACCGCTTCTTTGTGTTTGCTACAGGCGGAACGTACGAGATCCTAGGTCGGCAATACCTAAGATCAGACGGGAAGCGCGTACTCGTCTTGGTGAAACTAATGGCATCGGGCCAGACCGAGGGTGCCAGTCCAACGACTCACGCGCTCGGTGGTTCCTATCGCAAGGCGCTCTCGAATCTTGGACTCGGCTCGGTGATCACGCAGGTTACATTGGAGGGCTAGGCGTCGAGCCGTTGGGACCCCGGCGGCGTGTCTTTCTGGCTTGCTCTCATTCTAAGTGAGGCGTGGAAGCAGACGGTGGCCAAGAAGGCGTAGCAAGATATCCGGATCGTCTCGATCACGACAACCGAGTGACTCGACGTGGAATGAGTCTCCTCGAGCCAGGAAACCGCCATGAGATAGAGATTGGGCGCCAGGTATCGCAGCGGACGCCGTGTGGTCATGATGGTGTGGAGGACGAGCAGGAGAGCCATCACCAGGTAAAAGCTGAAGGCTTTCCGGCTCAGCATCATGAAGAGCAGGTTGGTGCCCGCGACAAAGGCTGCGGCGGCGTCGAAGCGGCTTGAGACCCGATCTGAGCGGCGCGCGAACGCAACGCATAGCGGCACGAATGCCAACGCGAAGGCAATCACCGGCAGATAGGGAGCGATCTCAGTCTCGGTCAGCGGGGGCACGACGACGGTAACGAGAAACCACAGGTTGCCGGTCGTCGATGAATGAAACTCTTGCCGCATCGACTCGAATGGGTCGGCGCCGGCGGCCGACATCGCCCCGAGCAATGCGAGCGCCGCAATAGGCGGCCAGAGTCTGCGCAGAACCCCTCCCCGCGCGAACAGCACGATCCCCGGCCACGACAGCATCGCCAGGAGCTTGGTGAACAACAACGCACACGCCGCCGCGACTCCCGATGCGACGGCCCGTCCGCGCTCGGCGAGGACGAGACCCAACACCACGCAGAACGCGATGACGACTCCGTTGTGTCCCGAAAGCGCCACCCAATACACCGAATAGGGTGAGAACGCGTAAAGGAACGCGCATCGCCATGCGTTCAGGGATTCCTCGGGTCGAAACCGGCGCAGGTACAGCCACAGGGTCGCCGTTTCCACGCACAGCATCGCGAGGACCACGGCGCCCGGCGAGTGCCATACGCTCACGAACGGTGCGAGAAACGCATGAAACAGCGGGGAATACGAGGTATCGAAGTCGCGGTAGGGAATCCGGCCGGACAGGAGCTGCTCGGTCTGCGGGAGGTAGAAGTTACGCGCGTCGGAGTACTGGATCAGCGTCGGCCAGAAGACGTAGACGAGAACGCACCCGGCGAACTTGAGCAGCGTGCCGGCCACTACCAGCCGCGATAGCACGCGGCGTTCCCACGGCTTGGCCCGAGCGAATAAGAACAGGGCGAAGGAGCCCAGCGTCAGTGCCAGAAACGCGACGATCTTGAGCTGGAGCATGGTCTCCACGCCGGATCGCGCCCGCCCTCCCTATTCTCCTTCTTCTTTCTCGGCCTGCCGTCCGCCCAGCTCGCGGTCGAGCAGGAGAATCGCACCGGGCGCGTTGTCGGCGAGTTTCACCTGTTCGATCAGGTTGAGCGCGCTGTTTTCCTCTTCCACCTGCTCCTCGACGAACCACTCGAGGATCACGCGGGTCGCGTGGTCGTTCTCCTTGATGGCCTGATCCATGAGCGCGTTGATCTGCTTGGTATTGTTCACTTCGGCCTGGTAGCCGGCCTGGCACGCCGCCAGCGTCGATTTCCAGGTCTTGGGCGGGGCCGCGATGGCGTCGAGGACGACGTCACCGTCGCGCTGGATGACGTAGTCGAATAGCTTGTTGGCGTGCACCAATTCTTCCTGGTATTGCACGCGCATCCAATGCGCGAAGCCGTTCAGGTTCGCGCTCGAGAAATACGCCGACATCTGGAGGTACTGGAGCGCGGACTGGATCTCGAGATTGATCTGGTGGTTGATCGCCGTTTCCATCTTCTTGCTCAGCATGGGGGTCTCCTTTCAGAGCTTCCAAGATACCGGAAAGCGAGCAAATCGGTCCAACGCTATCCTTCCCGCATCTGGACCGGGCTGGCGGCCAGGCGGTCGGTGGCGACGACGCGGCCCGAGCGGTCCACCTGCCCGAAGGTCAGCACGCCGGTGGGGCAGCTTTGCACGCACGCCGAGCAGCGCACGCACTGGGGGTCGTTCATGGACAGCCCCTTGTTGGCGAAGCTCATCACGTCGATGCCCTGGTGACACACGGTCGTGCACACGTTGCACGAGATGCAATTCTTCTTGTCGGCCAGGATGCGGAAACGGCTGAAGCGCGCATAGACGTGCATCAGCGCGGCCAGCGGGCAGAAGAAACGGCACCACACGCGGCCGCTGAACCAGAAATAGACCCCGTAACCCACCACACCGGCCAGGAACACGTCGACGGTCCACTTGTAGCGGTCCATCGCGCCGGTGAAAAAGCGATTGAGTGTGGAACCTTCGGGCTGCATCCAACCGGCGATGCGAATCACCAGCATCACGACCGCGAGGGCGAGGACCAATTGGCCCGCGGCGTTGGCGCGGTTCCAGAAGCGCCCGTGCGGCATCTTGGTGCGCTGGGTGTCGCCCAGGGTCTCCGCCATGGCACCACACGAGCAGATCCAGCCGCAGTACGCCCCCTTGCCCCAAAAGTAGATCATCAACGGAATCAAGACGCACGTTTGCACGAACGCGATCGCGAGCCACCACCCCAGCGGCTGGTTCGTGAACACGTTGTAGACGTTCAAAGGCCACGCCAGCACGAAGCCGTACGCGCGCCAATACTCGCGACCGTGGCCGTAATCGACGACGGGGAAGAGTGCGTCCAGGAGGCCGGACGGCAGCAGTGCGTTGGTACCGAGATACGGAAGCACGATCTCGGGCAGAATGAACAGCGGCAGCACCTGGATCGCCATCAATACCGAAGTTTGCAGAGTGATGTAGGGTGTTTGCCGGCGTCGGATGCGTTTCACGCCGAACACGACGATGAGCGTCGAGTACGCGAGCGTGTACCAGAACGAGGGGCTCGATGCGGACGTGAGCACCACCTGTCCCAGCGATCCGGGCGGCAGGGTGCGCGCGGCGTCGACGACAGATACCGGCCACCAGTGCTTTTGATAGAAGAGATTCCCCAGCGACCCGCCCGATTTCCAATTGTAGAGGGCCACGCAGAAGGCCACGAAGGCCGCGAACGCGACCCACGTTCGCGGTGTGAACTCGCCCCGCAGGCGGATGCCCGAGCGCCGAAAGAACCCCAGCGGCGCCTCGCGCCCGATCATGACGAACACGTCATCGTTGGGGAGGCGCTCGACGCGTCCGTCGCCGGTCACGATATCGACGGCGTCGTCGCGAATCTCCCTCACCGTCGACGACATGAGCACCCGTGCCGCGCCGGCATTCTGGACGCGCGCGAGCGCTTCGACGTTCTCGGCCTTGGGGCGCCCGAAGGAATCGCCGCGGTAGCTCAACGTCACGCGCGCGCCGGCCTGGGCCAGCGCGACGGCGGTTTCGAGCGCGCTGTCTCCGCCGCCCACGACGAGCACGCGTCGGCCCGCGAAGTCCGAGGGGTCGTGGAGGCGGTTGGACACCCTGTCGAGCCGCTCTCCGGGGACGTCCAGGCGCCGGAAGTCGCCGCTCTTACCCAACGCGCACACGACGTGGCGCGCGCGCACCGTGCTCCCGTCGGACAGCGTCACGTCGAAGCCCTCGCCGCGCCGTTGCACACGTTCAACGTGCGCGCTCTCGGGGGCGACGCCCGCGCGCCGGGTTTGGGCGACGAGCTCGTCGACCAGCGCTTCCTTGATGTCGGCGGTGACTTGCAGGGCACCCGCGGGCGTCATGGACTTGGGATAGGTGAAGATGGGCTTGCGCCGCGGGAAGTTGACGACGGTGGAGAAGGGCTCGTTGGCTTCGAACCAGCGGAAAGAAAGCCCGTGCCGCTTCGCTTCGAGAACGGCGGCCGCGCCCGATACTCCGCCGCCCAACACGGCTACGTCGACGCCGTCGTCGCGCGCCGGAGCAAACCCGGGCGCTTCGCGAATCGAACCGATCGCGCGCGCCCCGCTGTCGGCGGCGAACTTGAGCAGCGGCACGCCGCGCAGGTCACCGACGATGTACAGGCCGGGAAGTTGCGTGGATCCATCCTCGCCGCACTCGGGCAGTTTCTCGACCGTACCGGCGGGCCATCGCCCGTGCAGCCAGTGAAAATAACGACGAATCGGGTTCATGCGGCAGCTCGATTATCCGCGTCCGGGGCGTTCCACGCAACCGTTGACTCCGGTGCGCCGCGACGGTAGGTTCCGGCGGACGCGCCATGAAACGACTGCTCTGTGTTTTTGCCCACCCCGACGACGAGTCCTACGGCCCCGGGGGCACCATCGCACGCTGCGCGCGCGACGGCGGCGACGTGTTTATTACCATGTTCACGGCGGGCGAAGCCGGCACCATCGGCGTGTCGAAGACGCTCCCGCGCGACGACCTGGCCCTAATGAGACGCGCGGAGTTCGCGGCCGCGTGCGACGCCCTCGGTGTGCGCGGCCACCGCGTGCTGGGAGCGCCCGACGGCGGCGTCTCGAACGTCGACGCGACGTGGGCCGTCGGCGAAATCCTGGCTGACATTCGCCGCTTCAAGCCGCACGTGGCGATCACCTTCCACCGCGGCGGTGTCTCGGGGCACCCCGACCACATCGCGGTCGCGGGCTTCCTCGACCGCGCCATCGCGGAGGCGGGCGCCGGCGGGCCGCAAGCGTGCTACGAATGGGGCATCCCGCGTCGCAAGTCGCCGCTCTACCAACGTCCCAGCCTGGTGCCGCTCGACGAACACGAGATCGCGGCCGTGGTGGACATCGACGACGAGGCCATGGAACGCAAGCTCGACGCGATTCGCAGCCACCGGACCCAGATCGAATTCTTCGTGAGTCTCGAGCAGAAGTTCGATTATCGTGCCATGTCGAGGCCGGAGCACTTCGCGCGCGGCCGCTCGCGGATCGCGCCGGCCGGCGCGCCGGTGGGCGATCTCTTCGAAGGAATCGAGGTCGATTGAGATGTGGGACGCGCTGGGCCGCATGCACCCGTTCTTCGTCCACTTCCCGGTGGCATTGATCCTGACCGCCTTCGTGGCCGAAGCGGTGGCGGTCGCCCGCCGCGACGAGCGGTGGGGCGACGCCGCTCGATTCATGATCACCGCCGCGGCGTGGCTCGCGATTCCAACCGCGGTGGCGGGGTTCGCCCGCGCGGATGCGATCGTGATCGAGCCCGAGCTGCAGTCGACCTTCGCCGTCCACCGCATAGCGGGAATTGCCACGCCGGTACTTGCGTTTCTGGCCGCGGGGCTGGTGGCGGGCGTTCGGCGCAGCGGCCAGGTGTGGGAGCTTTTCCTGTATCGCGCGGTGCTGGTCTTGGCCGCGGTCGCGGCCGCGATCGCCGGACACCACGGCGGCGCATTGGTGTACGGCACGGACTTCTTCCCTCTGTGGTAAACGGTTGACTCGTCGCGCGGCGCCGCGGTAAGCTCCGACTCTCGACCGCACCTCGACCGGGCCCCGAACCACCCAAAGAAGTGTGACGAATTCGATCCTTCTCGGAGGACTATGGACAAGAACGCCTTAGCGACCGTCGTCGCGCTTATCGACGGCTACAAAAATCACGTCATCGACTTGCAGCGGGAGCTGTGCAAGCGTCCCGCGCTCGACCCCACCAGCGGCGGAATCGGCGAAGAAGAGAAAGCGGCCTGGCTGGAGTCGCACCTGCGCGGCTTGGGACTAGCGGTCGAGCGCTACGACGCGCCCGACCCGCGCGTTCCCAGCGGCCGGCGCCCGAACCTCGTCACCTATTATCCGAGCAACCCGAGCACGGGTCCGCGCCTTTGGATCATCGCCCATACGGACGTCGTCCCGCCCGGCGATCAAGCCTTGTGGTCGGGGGATCCGTGGACCTTGCGCATCGACGGCGACCGGCTCATCGGGCGCGGCACCGAGGACAACCAGGGCGGGCTCTCGGCCGCGGTAATGGCGGTGCGCGCGTTCATCGAGACCGGCACCAAGCCTGTGCTGCCGTTCGCGCTCGCCTTCGTCGCCGACGAAGAGACGGGCAGCGTTTACGGGTTGCGCTACTTGATCGAGAAACACCGCAGCCTGTTCCGCAAGGACGACCTCATCATCATTCCGGATTCGGGCAATCCGGATGGAACCGAGCTCGAGATCGCCGAGAAGGGCATCCTTTGGGTACGCTTCCGGACACTCGGCAAGCAGACCCACGGTTCGACCCCGGCCACCGGCATCAACGCCCACAAAGCCGCGGCCTGGATGATCGTTCGCATGGAGTCGCTGTACACGAAATTCAAGAAGCGCGATCCTCTTTTCCATCCCTCCAACTCGACCTTCGAGCCGACCAAGAAGGAATCCAACGTTCCCAACATCAACACGATCCCCGGCGAGGACGTGATCTACTTCGATTGCCGGGTGCTGCCGGCCTACAAGCTGGACGAGGTCATTCGCGCCATCAAGGCCGTGGTCAAGGAGACGGAGCGGAAGTTCAAGGTCAAGGTCGAGGTGAGTTTCGCGCAGAAGGAGTCGCCCGCGCCCCCGACGCCGGCGGATTCGCCGGTGGCGGTCGCCATCACGCGCGCCGTGAAGGATCTGCGCCGCAAGACGCCCAAGGCGATCGGCATCGGCGGCGGCACCGTCGCCAAGTACCTGCGCGAGGCCGGTTTTCCGTGCGCGGTCTGGTCGACGCTCGACGAGCGCGCGCACCGGCCCGACGAGCACGTGCGCGTATCCCACATCCTCGCCGACGCGAAGGTGTTCGCGCACATCGCGCTCTCGTGGGGAGACGCCCCCGCTCGGAAGCGGAAAAAGTAAGAAGCGTTTTGACAACTATTATCGTTTAGTTTACATTGAGGTCCATGCGCGAGCAGGGCTCACACCATAGCGAAAGGGGCATTGTCATGCAGGGAATTGCATTTGGGCCGACGATCAGACTGTTGCGCCAGGCCAAGGGCATCAGCTTGCGGGAGATGGCGCGCCAACTGGGCGTGTCGCCCGCTTTCTTGAGCCAGATCGAAGCCGGGCGCCAGCACAAGATTCCGCGTGCCCGCATCGTGCAGGTCGCGGAGACGCTGGGGGTGTCGGAGGGGTATCTGCTGGGGACCGCCAAGCAAGTTCACCCGGATCTGATGAAGTTCTTGAGCGAGACGCCGGAGGCGGCCGAGTTCATGGTGACGGCGATGCGCAGCGGCATGGTGGGGCCGGACTTCACCAGCCTGCGCGAGATCGTCTCCGACAAGAAGCGCCGGGCCGGCGTGTTGAAACCGGTCGCGGCACCCAAGAAGAAGTCCGTCCCGAGCCACAACCTCGAGGGCTTTCTGGACCAGTCGCTGTGCCTGGCGGGTGTGGCCGTGCAGAACAAGGAGCGCTTGTTCCAGCGCTTCGCCAAGGCGGTCTCTAAGAAGAACAAGGGCATTTCCGGCGACGTCCTGCTCGACCGCCTGACGGCGCGCGAGCGGCAGGCGCCGACCAGCATCGGGGGCGGGGTGGCGATTCCGCACGCGTTTCTCCAGGGCATCGAAAAGCCGCTGGTGGGCGCGTTTCTACTCCAGCGAGCGATCCCGTACGGCCCGGCGGAGAGCGACCGTGTCAAGACGGTGTTCTTTTTGATCGGGCGCGACGGCAACACGGAACACCACCTGCCGATTCTCGCGCGCATCGCGCGGCTGTGCTCGACGCCGGAGTTCTTGCAGGTGCTCGCGAAGGCGAAGAACGGCCGCGAGATCGAGCGGACCATTCTGGCCTGGGACGCGCGCATCGGCGCGGTGTAGCAAGCAACGCCCTGGCATCGATCGTCGAAGCGGCCCGCGATTTTTCGCGGGCCGCTTCGTTTTCTCGGCGGTGACGCAAGCGCCAACCGGGCCGGCAAATGCGATTGCGGAGCGGGCGCATCGCTGGTATCATTGAGGCCCGAATCAACCCGGCATCCGTATTGCTGGACCATCGTTTTGCCACTCTTCCAGATCCACGGGATAGGGCCATCATGAAGCCCTCGTTCGCGTCGCGGGCCAAGAACGCCGCCCGGCGGTGGCGTCTGCGCATTCTCTACGAGCGCGTCCGGCCCGAGCTTGCAACGGCGGACGTGATCTCCCGCGTCGACCCGGTGCTGGACGCGGCGCGCTTCGAACCGCCGTTCACGCGTGTGCTCGAAACCCATCTCGCCCGGACGCCGCGTGCCCTGTGGGAAAACGCGCCGCCGATGGCCATGGACGCGATCGCGCGCGCGCGCGCCGGCGAATGGAGGCTCTTCGCGCGAAACATCCCGGTCTCGCCGCAAACCGACTGGCATCGCGACCCCGTCTTCGGCGCGCGCTGGCCGCGTCACTACACGGGCGCGCTCCCGTACTACCGCGAAGGCGGCGACATCGTCACGCTTTGGCACCTCAACAAGATGATGTTCCTCCTGGATCTCGCGGCCGCCTACCGCGCGACGCGCGATCCGGTACTCGCCGCGCGCGTGTACGACCTCATCGACTCGTGGTGCATCGCCAATCCGTACATGGTAGGGATGAACTGGGTGAGCCCGCTCGACATCGCCACGCGACTCCTGGCGTGGACCCAGGCCCTGGCGGCGGTCGCGGACGCCCCGCTACCCGACGAGGCGCGCGCGGCCCGCATCGTGCGCTCGATCGTGCGCCAGGCGGACCACGTGGCCTCGCACCTGTCGGAGTGGCCGATACCGAACAGTCACCTCATGGGCGAGGTGGCGTTGCTGTATGGGTTCGCCGCCGGCTGGCCGATCTGGACCGACTCCAGGGCACGAATGACGCGCGCCGAAGCGTTGCTGGCCGCGGAAGTGCAGCGCCAAGTCCTCGACGACGGCGTGCAGTACGAGTCCTCGGTCAACTATCACGCGTACGCGCTCGATTTCGTCCTGGTGTACCTGCACGCCAAGGCGGTAATCGATGAGCCGCCGCATCCGGTGATTCTCGCCAAGGCAAGGTCGATGGCGGTCGCGTACCTCGAGCTCGTAATGCCCTCGGGGCGCCGGCCGCGCATCGGCGACGACAGCATCGATCGCTTCTTCGTGCTCGCGCACGGGCTCGACGCACCGCCGCTCGGCGCGCATGAAAGCACGTTCGCGGATGCAATACGGCCCGAGTACGCGACGGCGCTCTCGGCGACGCGCTGGGGACGCGACCTTCTCGACCTGCGCATCCCGGCCCGTCACGCGCGCCACTTCGCGCAGGCCGGGATCAGCATCGCGCGCGACTCCGCGGCGGCGGTAGTCTTCGCGCACGGCCCCCAGCATCGCCGCCTGTTCAATCACGGACACCTGCACGCCGACGCCGGCAGCTTCGAGCTCGAGCTGGACGGGGTTCCCGTCGTGGTCGACGCGGGAACGTACGTCTACTTCGTCGATCCCGAGGCTCGCACGTATTGCAAGGGTGCGCGCGCGCACAACGCGCCCGTCGTGGACGACGTCGAGTCGATGCGAAGTCTGGAGCCCTTTCGATGGGAGCGCGTGGCGGGCGGCGAATACCTGGGATTCGGCGCCGCGCCGGGTGCGATCGGGGTCGGCAACCGCCGCAGGCTGCACGGTGCGGGCGGCGTTCAGATGGAGCACGCGCGCGCGCTCGTGGTTTCGCAGGGCACGGTGATCGTGCTGGACGCGATCAAGGTCCGCGACGAATCGCCGGTGTCACCACACACGCACCTCGCGCGCATTTGCTTTCGCACGCCGACGCCGCCTGGGACGGCGACCGCCGACGGCACGCGGGCGGGCATCTCCGACCCGCGTCGCTTCGCCCGCATCGTCGAGGCGTTCTCGGACCAACCCGCGCACGTGGAGGTGATCGACGATCCCACCGATCGCAACTGCTGGTATTCGCGCTGGTACGGCGACTTGCAGCGCGGAGTCGCGGTACGGGTGAGTGCGGAGTTCGAGTCGCGCGTCGTGGTCGCGTCGGTGATTCGCGGCGCCGAGGTCTCGGTGGTACCGGTGCGACTGGACGCGGCGGACACCGTCGTCGCGATCGAGTCGCACCGCGGGCGCCACTTGATTCGGGTGCGCTTCGATCCCTTCTCGATCGTCGCGGGCGGGCGCACGCTGGTCGGCCGGGGCGCCGAAGCGCCCTCGCTCACCGGCCCGCGCGCGTCCGCATCGCGGACGGCGTCTATGGAGTGGCTGGACGAGCTGACGACGGGTTGACGACGTGACGCCGATTCTCATCATCGCCTATTTCTTTCCGCCCGCGGGCGCGGTGGGTGTCTATCGCTCGCTCAAGTTCGCGAAGTACTTGCCGGAGTTCGGGTGGCGTCCTATCGTGCTGACCACGTCGAACGGGAAGTTCCCGACCTACGACGCGTCACTCCTGAAATTGATTCCGGAGGGCGTGCCGGTCCATCGCGCCCGCGGCGTCGAGTTCCTCAACGAAGGATTCGACGGACCGCATCGGGGAACGCAGACGAAGACGCTGCTCTCTCGCATCCACACGCGCTTGTACCTCGCTTGGAACGCAATTGCAATTCCCGACACGCGCGTCGGATGGGTGTGGGGCGCGTACCGGCGCGCGAAGCGACTGATCCAAGAGGAAAACGTTAGGCACGTCTACATCTCGGGCTTCCCCTTCTCGTCGTTCTTGGTCGGTGTGCTCCTCAAGCGCGTCACGAGGGTTCGCGTCGTCGTCGATTACCGCGACCCGTGGACGCAGAGCGTGACCTACAACCACCGCGGTCTCAGACGGTGGATCGACCGTGCGCTGGAGGCACGGGTGGTGCGACGCTCGGACATCGTGATCTCGAACACACGTTACAACGATGCGCGCATGGCGCAGGAGTACGGCGCCGGCCAGCCGCGCGACAAGTTCGTCGCCATCCACAACGGCTACGACGGCGAAGAGTTTTCGTCGATTCGCCAGGCGCGCAACGAGAAGTTCACGGTGACCTACGCGGGGGCTTTCTATTACAGTGTCGGGACCAGTGACGCGCGCGGATCGGGCGATGAAATGAAAACCTATTCGCCGCTCTATTTCTTCGCGGCCCTGGAGGCGTTCTTCGCGCGTCGGCCGGAGGCGAAGTCGCGCATGCGGGTGCGCTTCATGGGCGTCCTCGGGCACGGATACGACCCGGCCATCCGCGAGCGTGGGTTGCAGAGCGTGATCGAACGGTTGGGGTACATCGACTACGACGAGCACCTGCGCGTGCTTAAGAACTCGGATGCGCTGCTGCTCGTGCTTTCGAGCGGCGCGCGAAGCCGGGGCTGGATCCCGTCCAAGTTCTTCCAGTATCTCGGCACCGGAAATCCCATCCTGGCCATGGCGCCGGAGGGCGAGGTGCGTGAGATCCTCCGCGAGACGGGCGCGGGCGTGTGCGTCGAACCGGACGACGTCGCGGGGGCGTCGCGTGCGATCGAGGAACTCTTCGACGCCTGGCAATCGGGCGCCCCGCCGCGAGCGCGCAACGCCGAGGCGGTGGCGCGATTCGAGCGGCGCAATCTGACGCACGCGTTGGCACGCGTGCTGGAGAGACTATGAGGATCAGCATCTTCGGGCTCGGGTACGTGGGCTGCGTGTCGGCGGCGTGCTTCGCCAAGAACGGACACACCGTGATCGGCGTCGACGTCAACGCCGACAAACGCGAGATTCTGGCGGCGGGCCGGTCGCCCGTGATCGAAAAGGATCTCGACGTGTTGATCGCGGAAGGTGTCGCCGGCGGGCGCCTGCGCACCGCGGCTTCGGCGGCCGATGCGATCGCGGGGAGCGACGTCTCGCTCGTGTGCGTGGGCACACCGAGCCGCCCCAACGCGAGCCTCGACCTCGGCTTCGTCGCGCGCGTGTGTGAAGAGATCGGCGCGGCGCTGCGGTCCAAGTCGGACGCGCACGTGGTGTGCGTGCGCAGCACCATGCTGCCCGGCAGCACCGAGGACGTGGTGGTGCCCGCGCTCACACGCGGCTTCGGGGGTATCTTGCCCGCGCGCGTCGAAATGGCCGTCAATCCGGAATTCCTGCGCGAAGGGAGTGCGGTCGCGGATTTCTTTCAGCCCCCCAAGACGGTGGTGGGCGCTTCCAGCGCGAAGACGGCCGCCACCATCGTGTCGCTGTACGACGGCATCCAGGCCCCGGTGTTCGCGACCTCGCTCCGCGTTGCCGAAACCGTCAAGTACGTCGACAATGTCTTCCACGCCACCAAGATCACCTTCGCGAACGAGATCGGGACCGTGTGCAAGAGCGCCGGCGTCGACAGCCACGAGGTCATGCGCATCTTCGCGGCCGACACCAAGCTCAACATTTCGCCGGCGTACTTGAAGCCGGGCTTCGCGTTCGGCGGCTCGTGCTTGCCGAAAGACGTGCGCGCGCTGGTGTACTACGGGCGCGCCCACGATCTCAATCTCCCGCTGCTCTCCTCGCTGCTGCCGAGCAACGACGTGCAGATCGATCGCGCCGCGGAGATAATCTTCGCGCAGGGCAAGAAGAGACTCGGATTCCTGGGCCTGAGCTTCAAGCCGGGCACCGACGACCTGCGCGAAAGCCCGCTGGTGCGTTTGATCGAGATTTGCATCGGCAAGGGCTACGACATCCGCATCTACGACCGGAGCGTGTCGGTGGCGCGGCTGATGGGGGCGAACAAGGTCTACATCGAGAAGGAGATACCGCACGTCTCGCGGCTCCTGGCGAACGACCTGGCCGACGTGGTTGCGTTCGCCGACGTACTCGTGGTGGGGCACCGGTCGCGGGAGTTCGCCGAGGCCGCGCGGGACGCGGCAGCGGGAAAGAAGACGGTCGTCGACCTCGCGCGCGTGTTCGACACCCCGCCCGACGACCCGAATTACCTGGGATTCAATTGGTAGGAGCTACTCGGAGAGGCGCGCGTCGGGGCTGCGGCTGCCCGGAAACAGACTCGCGAACCCGTCGTTGTAGGCCATGATCAGGAATGCGCCGAACAGCAAGGCGATGTTGCGAACGATCAAGACCCACGACGTCGACGAACCGCCCTCGGCGCCGAAGCAACCGCAGTCGACCGTCATGCCGCGCACGAGCACCATGGTGATGGCGACGATGAACATGACGAGCAGGATGGCGATCGCGCCCGCGGCCTTGCGGGTGAAGATGCCGAGGATCAGCATGACGCCCGCGACCAACTCGGTCCACGAGACTCCCAAAGCGAACAGGTTCGAGAGCGCGAAGGGGATGATCTTGTATCCGCGCACCGACATCGCGAACCCCGCGGGCTGCAGCACCTTGTCCCACGCGGCGTACACGAACATGCCGCCCAGGAACAGGCGCAAGGCGAGATTCAACCAACGGCCACCGAGGATGCGGGCGATCATTTGTCGACCATGCCTTCGATGGGATAGCCCGCCGTGGTCCACTGGTCCCAGCCGCCCGAGAACACCGATACGTCCCGGTAACCGATGATCTTTAGTTCGGTGGCGAGCTGGTCGCTGAAATCGCATGTCAGGCTTCTGCAGTAGACGACGACGCGCGCGTCCATGGGAACCTGGGAATTCAAGATGTCGAAATACTCGGGGATGCGGTCGTACGGGATATTGATAGCGCCGGGGATGTGCCCTTGCGCGTACTCGGCGGCGTCGCGCGCGTCGAGAATGATGGCCGACCCTTCGTCGAACAGGCGCTTCATCTCGGAGAGCGAGATGGCGCCTTCCGCGAGCGCGTGGGTGGTATCCGCGGCCGCGGAGTCGGCGTGCGACGCGGGGTGCTGTGCGGTCGCCACCGGCGCGCCCGACTGGATCAGCGCGACGCCGTTGGGACGCACGCCATTGACAACCACGCCCAGGAGGGTGGCGACCACCATGACGCCCAAGCCGCCGATAAGCTCTGATAACAGGTTTCTCATGCGATCTGGGTTTCCGCCGGAAGAACCAGCGAAACCGCATCCTAGCGGACGCGGGACGGATAATCCAGCCGTTTCTAACACCGGCTATGCCGCGCGGGTTCCCGCCTTTCTCGCGCGGGTGTATGGTCCAGGAGCATGTGCGGAATAGCCGGAATCGTCCACGAGGATCAGGAGGTACGCGTTTCGGAAGAGCGCCTGCGAGCCATGTGCGGAGCAATTCGCCACCGCGGCCCCGACGACGACGGTTTCTTCGTGCGGGGCGGCGTCGGGTTGGGGATGCGACGCCTCTCGATTATCGACGTCGCGGGCGGCCACCAACCCATCTTCAACGAAGATCGTTCGTGCGCAATCGTCTATAACGGCGAGATCTACAATCACCGTGCCGTTCGCAGCGAACTGGAGAAGCGCGGCCACCGCTATGCGACCAAGAGCGATACCGAGACCATCCTCCACGCCTACGAAGAGTACGGGGTCGATTGCGTAAAACACCTGCGTGGCATGTTCGCGATCGCGATCTGGGACGGGCCGAGGCGGCGATTGTTCCTCGCGCGCGATCGCTTCGGCAAGAAGCCGTTGTATTACGCGCACGTCGGTGGCCGACTGGTCTTCGGCTCGGAGCTCAAGGCGATCCTGGCGCTACCCGATGTCGCGCGCCGCGTGAATCCGCAAGCGGTCGCCGACTACGTCGCGTGGGGCTACGTCCCCGATCCCTTGTCGATCTATGAGGGCATTGCGAAGCTCCCACCCGCGCACTGGCTCACGTTCGAAGCGGGCCGCGTGCACACGGAGCGCTACTGGGACGTTTCGTACGCGCCCACCTCGCCGCGGCGGCCCGAAGAGTTCTACATCGAGCGCACGCTCGAGATCCTGGACGAAGCGGTTCGCATCCGACTCATGAGCGAAGTGCCGCTGGGCGCGTTCTTGAGTGGCGGCACCGACTCGTCGATCGTCGTGGGGCTCATGAGCCGGCATTCGACCGAGCGCGTGAAGACGTTCTCGATCGGCTTCGAAGAGCCCGAATACAACGAGCTTCCGTATGCGCGCAAGGTCGCGGAGCACTTCGGTACCGAGCATCACGAAGAGATCGTGCGCCCCGACGCCGAGCGCGACGTCTTGGCGCTCGTACATCAGTTCGACGAGCCCTTCGCGGACTCGTCGATGCTGCCGACCTACTACGTCTCGCGAGCGGCACGCAAGCATGTGACGGTGGCACTCTCCGGCGACGGCGGCGACGAACTCTTCGCCGGATACCTGCGCTACCTCGATGGCGCGTCGGTGCGCGCTGCGAGCCGGTTCCCGGTGACGCTGCGCAACACGGTGCTGGGGTCGATCGCGCGTGCGTTGCCGGCGGGCACCAGGGGCATCGACAGGTTGCGCGACTTACTAGGAACGTCCGACGACTTCTACGTGCGCCAAATGACGCGCGGACTCGCGCACGCCGAACGCGACGTCTTCACGAACGAGTTTCTGCGCCAACTCGAGTATCGCGATCCTGCACATGTCGCCGCGCCGTTCTTGCGCGCGGCGCGCGAGTGGGACGCGCTCTCGCGCAGGCAGTACCTCGATATGCACGCGTATCTTCCCGGCGACATTCTGACCAAGGTCGATCGCGCGAGCATGATGGTCTCGCTCGAGTGTCGCGCCCCTATCCTCGACCACGAGCTGGCCGAGTTCGCAGCCACGATCCCGGTCGACTTACGTATCCAGGGCATGACGACGAAGTATCTCTTGAAAAAGGTCGCGGAGCGACTGATGCCGGCGGAATTGGTCCATCGGCCGAAGATGGGCTTCGCCATGCCGGTCGCGTACTGGCTCAAAAGGGAGTGGGCCGTGCGCAGCGAGGATCTCCTGCTGGGGAAGTCGGCACTGGAGCGCGGCGTGTTTCGGGACGTGTTCTTGCGACGGGTCTTGGACGAGCATCGCTCCGGTAAGCGCGACAACTCGTCGATGATCTGGAGCCTGATGGTACTGGACCTGTGGTGGAGGGAGGCGGGTATCTAGCGCGGCTCTCGGGTCATGGCGTCGTTGATGCGCTGCTTGCGCCCGTCTGTCATCTCCCCCGGACACTTCTCCTCGGCGCGCAATCCCGCCTCCCGGCACACGCGTCCCACCGTGTCGAGCTGCGATCCGTAGACCTTGCACATTCGGCACGCGAACATGTGCAACCGAAGCGAAATTCGTGCTCGTAGCGACAAGCGGCGGTCGCGCTTCTCCGACAGCATGCGCGCGGCGTCTTGGCAGTTCAGAGACATCTCATTTTTCCTCGAACCAGTTGCTTTCCAGGCAGCGACGCAGCTTGGTACGCGCGCGGTGGAGCATGACCCACAGGTTCGTCGGGGTCACGTCGAGCACCTTACGGATTTCTTCGCCCGAGAGCCCGTCGAATTCGCGCATCGAGAACGCGCGCCGGTGGGCCTCCGGGAGCCCGTCCAGGCAACCCGTGAGGACGCTCCAGAACTCCCGGTTCTCGACCAGGCTCGAGGGCGATTCCTTCCAGCTGGAACGCAGGCTCTCCGCGTGCGCGAGCTCGTCGCCCTCGGGAGCGAGATCGCTGTGCAGCACTTCGCTGCGATTGCGTCGGTAGTAGTCGATGATCTTGTGCTTCAAGATCCCGGTGAGCCAGGTTCGCACCGACGACCCGCCCCGAAAGCCCCCGATGCCCTTGAGCGCGGACAGAAGGGTGTCCTGCACCAAGTCCGCGGCCAGGTCGGCGTCGCGCACGCGCAGCACCGCGAAGCGAAACAACGCGTCGCCGTGCTCATCGACCCATCGCGAGGGGTCGCGGGATGGTGCGTCCGGGCCGTCCGCCATGGTCGCGTCATTCTAGAGCACGCGCGCGCGATTTCAAGGGTGGACTCGCGCGGCGGGGACGGCGTATCCTCCCGGCTCCATGGCCGCGCCCACCCGCAAGCTCCCACCCGGCGCCCTCGGCGGTGTGTCGGGCGACTCGTATCAGCCGCTGGTCGCACCGGGCGAGGTACTCCCCGAGTTCACGTGGCGATCGGTCGGAATCGGCGCGCTGCTCGGAATCGTCTTCGGCGCCGCCAACGCGTATCTCGGACTCAAGGTCGGCATCACGGTCTCGACATCGATCCCGATCGCGGTCATGACCTTCGCCATCCTGCACCTGGTGCGCTCGCGCCGGGGCTCGATGATTCTCGAAGCCAACATGTCGCAGACGGTGGGTTCGGCCAGCTCGTCGCTCGCTTCCGGCGTCATCTTCACGATTCCAGCACTGTTCCTCTGGGGCCTCTCGCCGTCGCTGCTCGAGTTGACGCTGTTGTCGTTGTGCGGCGGGCTCTTGGGGTCGCTCGCCATGATCCCACTGCGCCGTCCCCTCATCAAGAAGGAGCACGGAATCCTCCCGTACCCGGAAGGCACCGCGTGCGCGGAGATCCTCGTCGCCTCGGAAAGCGGCGGCTCGCAGGCCCGCACCGTCTTCTCGGCGCTCGGGATCGGGGCCGCTTACAAGGCGTGCACCGATATCTTCCATTTGTGGCCCGAGGATTTCGTGCAGAAGATCCCCAAGCTGCCCAAGGGCGTGTTCACGCTCGAAGCGGCCCCGATGTTCCTGGGTGTGGGCTACATTCTCGGCTACAACGTCGCATCGGTGATGGTGGCGGGCAGCCTGATCAGCGCCATGATCTTCATCCCGCTCATCGCGCACTTCGGCGAGTACATCACGATGCCGCTGTTTCCCGAGACGACGAAGCCCATCAGCCAGATGAGCGCCGACGAGATTTGGTCGCGTTACATCCGCTACATCGGGGCGGGTGGCGTCGCGGCCGGTGGGATCCTCACGATTATCCGCACGCTGCCCACCATGGTGGGCGCGTTTCGCACCGGCCTGGGCGAAATCATCACCCGCGGCGAGACGGTGGCGACCTCGCTGCGCACGGACCGCGACCTTTCATTCAAAGTCGTGCTGCTGGGCTCCGGTGTCATCGTCGCTGTGATCGCGACGGTCCCGTCCGTCCTGGCCCACGTCGACTCGTTCTCGATGCGTCTGGTCGCCGCCGTATGCATGGCCGGCTTCGCGTTCTTCTTCGTGACGGTGTCGTCGCGCATCGTCGGCTACGTGGGGGTTTCGTCGAACCCGACCTCGGGCATGACCATCGCCACGCTGATCGGCACCAGCTCGGTGTTCTATCTGTTGGGGTGGACCGACACCGCGGGCAAGGTAACGGCGCTGACAGTCGGCACGGTGGTGTGCACCGCGGCCAGCGTGGCGGGGGACATGTCGCAGGACCTGAAGACGGGGTTCTTGCTGGGCGCGACGCCGAGACGCCAGCAGATGGGCGAGCTGATCGGCGTGATGGCGTCGGCGGCCGCGGTGTGCGGCGCGGTGATCGTGCTCAACGGGCAATACGGATTCGGCACCAAGGAGCTTCCAGCGCCGCAGGCGACCCTCATGAAGACGGTCATCGAGGGAATTCTCTCCGCCAACATCCCGTGGACGCTCGTGTTCATCGGCGCGCTGATGGCGCTGACCGTGGAGCTGGTGGGCATTCGCGCGCTCCCGTTCGCGGTGGGGCTCTACCTCCCGCTCTCGTCGATGAGCCCCATCTTCGTGGGTGGCGTGCTGCGGTGGTGGGTGGAGCGCAAGAACCGGAACGACGAAACACGGCTGCACGAGGCGCGCGAGAACGGCGTGCTGTTCGGGTCCGGCTTGGTGGCGGGGCAGGGCATCATGGGTGTCGCGATCGCCGGCCTCGCATTCGGCCTGGGCCGGCGCCCGGATTGGGGCGGTCACGAGTGGATGGGGGCGGCCGGGCCCGACGTCGCGCTGGCTCTCTTCCTGGCCCTCGGATTCTACATGGTGCGCGTGGCGCAGCGCGCCGCGACGCGGTAGAATGCCAGGCATGGCGCATCGCCCCTACGATCTCATCTGCTTCGACGTCGACGGAACCCTGGTTCGTCATCCATCGGGAAAAGTCATCTGGGAAGTACTGAATCTTCGCTTCACCGGCGACGACGCCGTCAACGCGCAGCGCCACGCGTGGTACAGCCAGGGCAAGATCACGTACCCGCAGTGGGTCGAGATGGATGTGCAAGGATGGATCGACGCGGGTGCCACGCGCCCCGAGATCGTGGACGCGATTCGCGAGTTCGAGCACTTCGAGGGCGCGCACGACACGCTCCTGGAACTGAAGCGGCGCGGCGCGCGCCTGGCCGTGATTTCGGGTACGCTCGATATCGTCATCGACACCATGTTTCCCGAGCATCCCTTCGACGACGTCTACTCCAACCGGCTCCTGTTCGACGAGCGCGAGCGCT
>JAKEHA010000002.1 GCA_022615275.1 Candidatus Latescibacterota bacterium | reverse complement strand
GGGTTGAGCACGTTGAGCAGCGACGCAATCGCCAGGCCAAGGTGCTCGCCGACCACACGCGCGGCCGCGCGTCCCACCGGGTCGCCGCGGCGGGCGGCGTCCAGGACGTCGCGGGCGCAGACGTCGCGGCCCGAAAGCCGGCGCGCGAGCGGGCCGCGCGTGCGCCCGCGCGACTGGGCGGCTTCGCGCGCGGCGCGCACGATTCCGTAGGCTCCCGCGTAGGCCTCCAGGCAGCCGCGTGATCCGCACCGGCACGCGGGGCCGTTGGGGTCGACGGTCATGTGACCGATCTCGCCGCCGAACCCCGTTGCCCCTCGTACCACGCGCCCGCCAGCGACGATGCCGCCGCCCACACCGGTTCCCAGCGTTATGAACACCAGATCGCGTCCCCGCTCGCCGCGCACGAACGACTCGCCGAGGGCGGCGCTGGTGGCGTCGTTCTCGAGCCGGACCGGGAGACGGAAGTGCGTGCGCGCGATGCGCGCGAGCGGGGCCCCCCGCCAGGCGGGGAGGTTGGGGGATTCGCGCAGGATGCCGCGATGCGCGTCAATGAGACCCGCGCACCCGATCCCGACGCCGCCGATCGACCGTCGCCCGGCCAGGTAGCGCGCGGCGTCGTGGATGGCGCGAAACGCGGGCACGGGCCCGTCGCCCTGGCGTGTTTCGACCACCCCGCGCTCGAGCACCTCGCCGCTCACCGAGACGGTGGCGATTTTGATATTGGTGCCCCCGATGTCGATGCCGATCCACGCGCTCAATTGGGAGTATTGCCGCCTTCCTCTTGGGTAGATGCCTGCACGAGCACCCCGAAGTCTTCCACCACACGGTGCGACCCCATCGCGACGACGGTCGTGTAGCGCGAGCGGTCGAGCCAGCGCATGAGCCGGCGCATGGGCGCCTCCCGCGGGCCCGACGGGTTCCACAGCATGACGTTGGTGGCCGAATCCGGCAAGAGCGGAGCGAAGAAGTGCCCCCACAATTCGTGCGGGGCGAAGGCGTTGTCGGCGCTGCCGGGCTCGCTGGGGGGCTCTATCAAACACAGACACGACGCCGCCTTCAAAAGGTGCCGGGGTGCCTCGAAGAGTTCCTTGCGGCGCAGGAGCCCGAACACGATGGCGCACTCCTCGCGCGGGCGAAACGTCGCGAGGTGGTCGGCGGTTGCGATCAGCGAGGCCTCGTTGTGGGCGACGTCCAATACGAAAGAGCGACGGCCGCGTTGAATGCTCTCGAATCGACCCGGGATGTACGCGCGCGCGAGCGCGCCGCGCAGTCCATCCAGAGCGGGGAGTATCCGCTCCGCGGCACCGATGGCGAGGAGAGCATTTGTGGCTTGGTGTGCGCCCGCGAACGGGATGGAGACGCGGCCGTAGTCGGCGCGCGGGGTTTGGATACCGCATTCAAGCCCGTCGAACGATTGCTCGAGGTTGAAAACGCGACCGATATCGCCCGGTGCCACTACGGGGAATCCGTCGCGCTTCGCGCGTTCATCGACGTCCGCGCGGAGTGCCTCCGAGAGCGGCCCGATCAACAAGGGAACGCCGGGGCGCGACACGCCGAGCTTTTCGGCCAGGATCTGCGCTTCGGTTTCGCCCAGGATGCGCCGGTGGTCGAGCGAAATGCTGGTGACGATGGAGACTTCCGGCTCGACGACGTTGGTCGCGTCGAGGCGGCCGCCCAGACCCACTTCCAGCACGGCGACCTCGACCCCGCGCGCGGCGAAGATCGCGAACGCGATCGCGGTCAGGGCCTCGAAGTAGCTATAAAGAATCTCGCCGTAGAGTGGCACCAGGCGCGCGGCGGCGGCTTCCATCTCGTCGATGGAGGCGGGCTCGCCGTCTATGACGATGCGCTCCGCCACGCTGAACACGTGCGGCGAGGTGTAGCGGCCGGCGCGGATTCCATGACCGGCGAGGATCGCGGCCAGCATGGTGGTGGTCGAGCCCTTGCCGTTGGTGCCCGCGATCAGCACGGAGCGGAAGCGCTTCTCGGGGTGGCCGAGTCGATCCATCAGGGCCCGCATGTGGTCGAGCCCCAGCGTCATCACCGAGGGCGACAGCGCGAGGACGAATTGAAGGTTGGGCGGTAGGGCTACGTGGGAATCAGGAAACGGCCGGCGACTGCGAGTCATCCTTCACTTCCTGGTCCGGGGCGGATGCCGCACGGGCGCACATGAAGTCGAGCAGCCCCTCGAGCGTACGACGCAGCTCGTCGCGCGGCACGATCATGTCGACCATGCCGTGATCGAGCAAGAACTCGCTGCGCTGGAACCCTTCGGGGAGGTCCTGCCGGATGGTCTGCTGGATGACGCGCGGTCCCGCGAACCCGATCAACGCCTTGGGCTCGGCGATGATGACGTCGCCCAGGCTCGCGAAGCTCGCGGTCACACCGCCGGTGGTCGGGTTGGTCAGGATCGAAATGAACGGGAGTCCTTCTTCGGACATGCGCGAGAGCATGGCGGCGGTCTTGGCCATCTGCATGAGCGAGTAGATCGACTCCTGCATGCGCGCCCCGCCCGAACGCGAGAGCGCGATCAGCGGGCGCCGGCGCAGAATCGCGTCCTGGGCCGCGCGCGCGAACTTCTCCCCCACCACCGAGCCCATGCTGCCGCCCATGTAGGAGAAGTCCATGATGGCGAGCACGACGTCGCGGCCGTCCATGGACGCGAAGCCGGTCACCATGGCGTCCTCCATGCCGGTCTTCTCGTGGTACTCGCGGATGCGGTCCCTGTACTTCTTGAGGTCCTTGAACTGGAGCGGGTCGCCGGAGATCAAGCCGGTGTGGGTCTCGCGGAACGAGCCCGGGTCGGCCAGGATCTCGATGTACTGCTGGGTCGAGATCATGAAGTGGTTGCCGCACTTCGCGCACGTCCACAACCGCTTCTCGAGCTCTTTGACGTAGAGGATTTCCCCGCACAGGTCGCACTTCTTCCAGAGACCGTCGGGGATGGCCTTCTTCTGGATGGGCTGGACGCCCCGTCTTTCCCTGCGGAACCAGGACAACTTCTGGAAGCACCGTCCTTCCCACGGGTGCTTGGGGTGTGAGGAGACTATAAGGGCCCGCGCCAGCGGACCACAACGCTAATCGTGGAATGGCCGTAGTCGATTATTCTACAACAAGTTGAGCGATAACAGAGGCCAGCCCGGCGGCCATTCGCCGACCCACTTCGAGTACTTCCGCGTGGCTCGGCCGGGCCGACGCGATCCCCGTACACGGGTTGGTTATCACCGCCACCGCGGCCGCCCGAACGCCGAGACGACTCGCGGCGGCCAGCTCCGGAGCCGACGACATCGTGGCTGCGTCGCCCCACTCCTGTAACGCCCGGACCTCGGCGTGGGTTTCATAGGCGGGTCCGACGCCGCACACGATGGTGCCGCGATGACACGCGACCCGCGCGCGGGTCGCTGCGTGCTCGATGGCGGCCGACAGGCCGCCGTCAATCAGAAGCCTCTCGGCCGATGTTGCCCTCATAGCCGACCCGGCCACCCGCCGCGCAAGATGATCCCGGTTCTGGAAGTCGACGATATCGCGCGCAACCATCAGGTCACCCGCGACCAGGCCGCCGTGCAATGCCCCCGCCGCCGATGCCATGACCAGATCCGTGGCCCCGCGGCCCGCCAGCCATTCGATCAGGTGCGCCACCGCGGCCGGATCGCCTTCGTAGACGTGGCGGCGTCCCATTACGAGAACCCACGCGCCCCCGCCGATCGTCCCCTCCAGCACGCGGCCCGTGTGCCCTTCGACCCTGCACGCGCCGACACCCGCGATCTCGTCGAAGCGCGTCTCGCGCTCCACCGTCATGGCCTGGGCGAGCGGGTCCATGCCGCTCCCGGCGATGAAGGCAAGCGAGCGCCTCGGTTTCACAGTCATCCGCGCAGCCGCTTGGTCATCACCAATGCGTCCTCGTCGTTGTCGTGGTAGTAGCGGCGCCGGATCCCGACGGGCGCGAAGCCCATCGAGAGGTACAGGAGCTTGGCGGCGTCGTTGGACACGCGCACCTCGAGCGTGATGAGGTGGCAGGCCTCTTCGGAGGCGAGCCCGATGACGTGGCGCAGCATCCCGCGCGCGATCCCCGCGCGCTGGTGGGCCTTGGTCACGGCCAGGTTCAGGATGTGCACTTCACCGCGCAGGAACCACGCAATGACATAGCCGACGATCTTCTCATCCAGCAATGCCACGAACGACCGCGAGAGCCACTTCTCTTCGACTTCCTGGCGGAACATCGCTTCCGTCCAGGGCGCGGGAAACGCCTCCCGCTCGATCTTCAGCACGTCGGGCACGTGCTCGTGCTCGAGGGGCGCGAGGGCGAAGGCGGGCGTGTCAGTCATCGCCTGTGGGCTTCTTCTCGGGCGCGTGCGCGCGCAATCGCTTGCGCTCGGCCCCGCTCGCGCGCAGGTAAATCGGCTCCAAGTCGCGGACGACCTCGCGCGGCAGCGCCCGGTCGAAACACGCGTCGGCCGCGAAGCGATACACCGACGGATACGCTCGCGACTCGTCGCCGACCTCGGCGCGCGGAAAGCGTGCGAGGATTGCGTCGCGGTACGCGATCGCACCCGTGCCGACGAACAGCATCGGTAGCTGCTGGCCTTGGGCGCGTTCGATCGCTTGCTCGTCGGGAAACACGCGGTTGCGGTCCGCTTCGTCCACGGCGTCGAGGAACGCCTGCACCGACGCCACGCGCGCGCTGACGGTCGGCTCCCGCAAGGGCGGTCCGGTCGGAGGCCGCAGTGTCACCGTGTTTTCGAGCAGCACACCGTAGACTTCCTCGCGCTTCGCGTCGATCATCACGCACACGGAGTCGTAACCCTCTTCGAAGGGCCGCAGTGCGATCAGCCACAACGAGTCCATGGCCACGACCTCTTTGCCCGCTGCCGCGAGCCCCTTCGCGAAGGAGAGCGCGATGCGCACGCCCGTGAAGCTCCCGGGCCCGAGCACCACCGCGACGCGGCCGACGTCGTTGATGGTGAGGTTGTTCTCGTGCAGCAGGCGCTCGACCGCGCGCGGGAGCTCCACCAGGTGCGACGACGGCGGCCCGAAGTGGACCTCGCCCAAGACCTGGCCGTTGCGCGCGAGCGCAACGCCCCCCACCGGCTGCGAGGTATCGATCGCGATCGTCACCATGTGAGTTCTCTGATTTCTGGTGCGAAATCCGGCGTCGCGTGGACGTGGATCGTGCGCGCGGTTCCCTCACCCGGCTCGATTCGAATCTCGAGGTCGGCTTCCTCCAGGAGCGCCGGCGAGCGCTCGCCCCACTCCGCGATCACCACCGTCTCGCCGTCCACCATGTCGAACACGCCGATGTCTTCCACCTCGCGCTCGTGCTCGAGGCGGTAGAGATCGACGTGCACGATCGGTAGTCTTCCCGCGAACGATTCCATCAGAATGAAGGTCGGGCTCGTCACCGGATCGACCGCACCCAACCCGCGGCACAGTCCCTTCACGAATACGGTCTTACCCGCACCCAAGGGGCCCGTCAAGCACACGCACGCGCCGCGGCGGATGCGCTCGCCAAGTGCCGCGCCGAACCGTTCGGTCTCGGCCGCGTCCGTGGTGCGCACCGTGTGGGCCAGAATTCGCGACATGGTTCGCGGCCGTGCGTCAGCGCGGCGTCAGCGTCAAACAGGGGAGGATCATCTCCTCGAGGGAGACGCCGCCGTGCTGGAAGCTCCCCTCGTAGGCCTTCTCGTAGTCGCGGAAGTTGGTCGGGTAGACGAAGTAGAAGTATTCCTTCGCAAACAAGTACGTCTTCGTGCCGGATTCCGACGGCAGCCGGAACTCGCCGGGCTTGCGCGTGATGATGGCCTGGCGCTCGTCGCACTTGAGATTATCGCCGAATTTGTAGCGCAGGTTGGTCGACGTGTCGCGACGGCCGTACACCAGACTGGCCTTACGACCCAGAATCGACCCGTGGTCGGTCGTCAATACGACTTTGACCTTCGCGCGCGCCAAATCCGAGAGGATCTCGCGCAGCACCGAGTGCGAGAACCACGAGCGCATGAGCGAGCGGAACGCTGACTCGTTGGGCAGCAACTGCTGCAGGATATCCGACTGGTTGCGCCCGTGCGTTAAGATATCGACGAAGTTGAACACCAGCGAGACGAAGGGCGAGGTCATCATCGAGGCCACGCGCTTGCGCGCGTCCCCCGCTTCCTGCGCCGTATGAATCTTCAGGTAGCGCATCTTGCTCTCGTCGAGTTTGAGCTTCTTCATCTGCTCGCCCATGAAGAACGCCTCGTACTTGTTCTTGCTCGAGTCCTCGTTGACGCGCTCGAGCCACTTGTCCGGGTAACGGCGCGCGATCTCGTCCGGGAACATCCCGCTGAAAATCGCGTTGCGTGAGTACGGCGTGGCGGTGGGGAGGATCGAGCAATAGAAGTCCCACTCCACGTCGAACTGCTCGGATAGGAAATCCTCGATCGACAACCATTGGTCCAGGCGAACGCAATCGACCAAGATGAACGCCAGCTTCTCGCCCTTCAACAAATGCGGCGCGATGAAGCGCGGGAACACGTCCAGGCTCATGGGCGGGCGCCTCGCCGACGCCACCCAGTCGCGGTAGTTCTTCTCCACGAAGATTCCGAAGTGGTGCGCGGTTTGGAGGCGCTGGTCGTCGTGGGTCGCTTCCAGGCCCGTGTTGCGGAACTGGTCGAACTCCCGGTCCCACGCGCACAGTCTCCGGTGCACGCGCAGCCACGCGTCCCATGTCCCTTCCTGCGCGAGTGAGTTGATCTCGTTGAACTCGCGGATGTAGTCCGGCGAGAGCCGGTTCTCCTGGATCTTGGGCGCGTCCAGGATGCGCTTGCAGGCCGAATAGATCTGCAGCGGCGAGACCGGCTTCAAGAGGTAATCGTCGATCTTCATCCCGATCGCGTTGTCCATGAGCCGCTCTTCCTCGTTCTTCGTGATCATCACGATCGGAAGCACCGGGTCCGACTCCTTGATCTCCACCAACGTCTCCAACCCGCCGCGGCCCGGCATGGACTCGTCCAGCAGCATGATGTCGAAGCGCCCCTCCCTGACCAGGTTCACGGCGTCCGTCCCGTTGGTAGCGGTTTGGACGTCATAGCCCTTGTCGCGCAGGAACATCACGTGCGACTTCAAAAGCTCGATCTCGTCGTCGACCCAGAGAATGCGCTTGGCCATAGAACTAGACGGAATGCGGGGTTAGGACTGCAATCATCGGCGTGAAGGGAGTATAAGGCCCGCGGACGCGGGCAGCAAGGCGGGTCGCGGCTGGGCGCGGTCTTGGCTCGCTCTTTCACCGAACGAAACGTTTGACGTTCCCCCGGAACCTTCTTCGGGGAGTTTCCCGAACCCAATCATTACGCACAGGTGAGTCTTCGCGATAAGGGGGAAAAGGCATCTCGTCCAACTCCGGGATGAGCGCATCAGGCAGCGGCAGCTGCCGCAACACGTGGCTCTGAAGTCGCACATACCCATTGGCCGCTCGCTGACAGTTGGCGAGCAGCCAGTCTCCTGAAGCGCGCGAATTGAGGTACCGGCAGAGTTCGTGAATTCGTTCCGTTTGTTTCGGGACCATGTAGTAGACCGAGTGTCTCGGCACAATAGCGCCCTTCTCATCAACAACGAACCAAGGCCGTGACCCAATGTCCTTGCAGAGGATTTTCGGGGCAAGAATGTCGGAAAGGGGCGGATTCTCATGAAATGAGTACCATGGCTTGCGAGCCACGCAAGTGCGGCCCATTAGCTTGGCCTTCCGAACGGGCTCCTGCAAGAACTCGCCCAGCTCGCCGAGTTCGTGTTCCTGAAGGAGGACTCCCGACCTGCTATATGGAACAAGCATCGATTGGGATGCAACGGCAAACTCACTCTCTCTCAATGAGCGGCCAGACACCGTAGGATGAGCAAACTTCTTTAGCGACTCGGTAAGCTCCGTGCTTTTGATCACAAATACACCATCGGCTCCGGTTGCAACACCACAACTGATCCGCAGAAAGGCATCCCGAGCACTGCGCGTTGATGTCTGCGTTTCTATGCCGTGCAAGCCTGGAAGCCAGGACTTGCCACCGCTCAACATTGCTTGTCGAATCGACCCGTCACGAAGCGTGACCGCGGTTCTCCCACGGCGGGATCTCTTCACGACGGTGGTAATCGCTGGGTAGGTGATCAACTCACCAAAGACATTTTCGCTCACAAAATGAATTTCCTCGACATCGAACATACCGAGTTGGAGTCGAAGGGGTCGTGCCGTTTGCGTATAGAGGAACTTTTCAGGTGTTACGAAAACCAGGCGGCCGTCAAGAGCCAAGTGGTGCAGTGCTTGCTCAAAGAAAAGCAGATAGAGGTCGAAGCGTCCGACCGCAGCGGAAAACGTGCCTCTATATTGAACACGTTCTTCGACCGTCAGCGCGGTTATCGGAACGTATGGTGGGTTTCCAACTATGTAATCGAACAGGTGCCCGTGCCGCTTGGACAGGAAATCAGCGTCCAAGAGTTTGACGTGCTCAAGGCCTCGCAGATTGCTTCGTGCCTCCAACAGAAGCCGCGGATCAGATTCAACTCCGACAATCTGCGGGGGTTGCGTACCACGAATTGCGCACCATCTATTGACGCCTTCAATGAACGCGCCAGTTCCACAACCAGGATCGAGTAGATGTTCATCCGGTCGCGGTCGTCGCCCGCGAAACAGCTTTTCCACCATCAAGTCCACCAAGTGCGGTGGCGTTGGCACAAAACCCTTCATGGCCTCTTCCTCCCAAATTCCCCGCGTCGAGGAGGTGCAAATAATACAAGCCTTCCTCCACTGTGCGAAGTTTTTTTCTCGAACGCCGTCACGCCCTGGGCTGCTTCAGGGCCGTGAGATCGTTGCACGCACGGAAGAGGACGCGACTCAACTCTATGTGGGGAGGGACTTTGGCGGCGGCGTATCCTGATGGATCCGCCGGATTGATTTTGTAGCAAAATACGCCGACCGCATCGCTCACGAGCGCGGCAACGTCTGCCATCCTTACAACGCGATCGCGATCCTTGTCACTTATGACGCGAGCAGCGAAGAAAACGTATGATTTCGGTTTGACAGACCGCAACCACGTGGTGAGATCGCCAGATATCGTGGTTGGGCTCTGTCCCGTTGAAGCGGAAATCCTCGCGAACTCAGCCTTAAGATCAATCGTCTTAAAACCAATTTCTTTGATACGCTTGTCAAGGTCGGCTGATCCAGCGCGCCCCACGACCTTCGCCCGTGGGCTACCGGGGTGTTTTGGTGTCCCCACGGCCTTAGCTTCAAGAATAAACTCGATCGTACCCTCTGGTGGGTATGTAACATCCAGATTGTGTCGCGGAAACGTCAGTCCCGGCACCGCAGCTCGACTGAAGAGTTGAACCTGTGCACAATTCTCGAGAAGCAAGGCAAGTAGGTCATTGAAGAAGTCGCCCTTTCCATTTTGCAGATCGCCCATATTTGCGCGTCCGCTGGCTATGTTGAGATCAAAGGCTTCCATGCCACGCAGAAACTCATGCTCGACTTCCTCCCAAGTCTTCGGCTTCGCCGCGACGGCTCTTTCGTAAGCGAGCTTCAGCGGAGCGCATCCGGGACTTGTTGCAACAATCTTGCTCGTACCACGAACCTTAGTCGTTGATTTCATCTGGCAACCTCAATAAGCCGAAAACCCAAGAATAGATGGTCCACAAATCGGTTCTCATGTCCACGTCCCGCGATCAAGCCGCTGGTAGTCGAACTAGAAACGTCGTCTTGCCAGGTCGTGACTCCACCAATTTGATGGAGCCACCGTGGTATTCCTCGACGATGCGGCGGGCGAGGGCGAGGCCGAGGCCCCAGCCGCGGCGCTTGGTGGTGAAGCCGGGGCGGAAAACGTCGTCGCGGAGCGCGCCGGGGATGCCGCGGCCGGAATCTTGCACGGTGACGTCGACGAACTTGCCGCTGGCTTCGTTGGCGGCGCGGATCTCGATTTGACCGCCGGCTTCGCCGAGGGCGTCGATGGCGTTCTTCACGAGATTCTCGAAGACCCACTCGAGCAGCTCTTTGTTGCCGCGCACGCGCGCGATGTCGCCGACGACGAGCGAGATCGCCGACTTCGATTTCAAGCTGGGGAGGCGCTTCTGGAAATAGGCCGCGGTGTTCTCGAGCACGCGCTTCAAGTCGACTTCGACCAAATCCGGCGTCGAGCCAATCTTGCTGAAGCGCTCGGTCACCTTGTTCAAACGCCCGAGGTCGACTTCCATCTCTTCGACGGACGCACGGATGTCGTCGTAGCCTTTGTCGGACGCGCGGTCCTTGATCACCTGCACCCATCCGAGCATCGCGGAGAGCGGGGTTCCCAACTGATGCGCGGTCTCCTTGGCGAGGCCGACCCAGATGGAGCGCTGCTCGCTTAGTTTCAAGTAACGCAGCCCCTGGATCGCGACCGCCATGAACACGAGGAAGATCCCGAGCAGCACGAAGGGCATGTAGCGCAACTCGCGCTGGAGCGGCGACGGGCCGTAGTGCACCCAACCCGAGGGCTCGGTCGCGCCCACCACACGAATGGGAATGGGGTCGTTGGTCTTGTCGTACTCGCGGTAGAGCGACACCAACTTGCGGAACTTCTCGTTGGGCGGATTGTCGATGTCGATGAACTCGAGAAGATCGAGGTCTTCGGCGGTGCGTTCCTCGACCGGCACGTTGCTCCACAGAATCGGAATTCCGTCGAGCACGGTAATGATGATGGGGAGATCACTCTCGGCGATGACCTCTTTCAGGTCGGCCATGCGGCCGTCGTCGGTCACCTCGAAGATGACGTTGGCCATGTAGCGCGAGAACAGGCGGCTGGTGGCCTCGGAGTTCTCGCGCATGCGCGCAATCAGGTGGTTGGAGTAGATCAGCATGGCCAGGATGAGCACGGCCACGCCGAGGAACAGGTATCCCTTCAGCCAGAACCGAATGCTGCCGCCGGGCGCCGACGCCATCCGTCAGCCCAGGAACTCCTTGCCGCGCATGTACGGGCGCAGTTTCGCGGGGATGCGAACGCGGCCGGTCGGGGTCTGGTGCACTTCGAGGATGGACGCCACCACGCGCGGCAGCGCCAATCCGGATCCGTTCAGCGTGTGCACGAACTTGTGCTTCTCCCCGTCGCTCTTTCTCAGTCGAATTTCGGCGCGGCGAGCCTGGAAATCTTCGAAGTTGCTGCACGACGAGACTTCGAGCCACTTGTCGACACCGGGCGCGTAGGTTTCCAAATCGTAGGTTTTCGCACTGGCGAAGCCCAAGTCGCCGGCGCACAGCGTCACCACGCGGTACGGGAGCTCGAGTGCGTCGAGCACGGCGGTGGCGTCGGTGGTGAGCGTTTCCAACTCGTCGTACGACGAATCGGGGTGCACGAACTTCACCATCTCCACCTTGTCGAACTGGTGCACGCGCAGGAGCCCGCGCGTGTCCGCACCGTGGCTCCCGGCTTCGCGCCGGAAGCAGGGGCTGTAGGCGCAGTACCTGATGGGAAGCTTGTCTTTCTCCAGCGTCGATTCGCGGTGCAAGTTCGTCACCGGGACTTCCGCGGTGGGAATGAGAAAGAGGTCGTCCTCGGCACACCGGTACATGTCGACTTCGAACTTGGGCAGTTGCCCGGTGCCCGTCATCGAGGCGCGGTGGACGAGAAACGGAATCGAAACTTCGACGTAACCCTGCTCGATGTGCATGTCGAGCATGAGTTGAATGAGGGCGCGGCACAAGAGCGCGCCGTCGCCGCGAAACACGATGAAGCCGCGCCCGCTGACGATGCGGCCGGCCTCGAGGTCGAGGATGCCCAGCTTCTCGCCCATCTCCCAGTGCGGGAGCACGTCGTCGAAGGGCTTCTTGGCGGTGCCGACAGTGCGCACGACTTTGTTGGAAGCGGCGTCGGCGCCGTCGGGGACGCTGGCGTGCGGGAGATTGGGGATGGTGAGGAGGAGAACATCGAGCTCCTCTTCAATGGCCTTGTTGGTGGCCTCGAGCTCCTTGATCTTGGCTGACGTCACCTTCATTGAAGCGTGCAGGTTTTCGATGTCCTCGCCTTGCTTCTTGCGGGTCGCGATCTCTTGCGAGGCGACGTTGCGCTCGTGTTGGAGGGTTTCAATAGAATGAATGTTCGTTCGGTGAATTCGGTCGAGCTGGAAAACCTTGTCGAGGAGGTCGGCTCCCGCCTGACGGCGGGTGAGCCCCTCGCGCACGCGCTCGGGGTTATCGCGAATAAGTCGTCGGTCGATCACGGGAGTACTAAGAGAGGCGGAACTCTTCGATCACTTCGCGGCCGCCGGATTCGAGCAGTTCCACGGCGAGCGTGCGGCCGAGGTCTTCTTCGTTGCCGATAGTACCCTTGACCATGCACTGGATCTTCTCGCTCCCGTCGGGGAACGCGACCATGGCCTCCAGCTCGAGGGCCTTGCCTTCGATGCTGGCCAGCACGGCGACCGGCGCGGCGGGGTCGACTTCCAAGTGTTCGAGGAACGACCACTCGGCGCGCAGCATGCCGTGGGTGGCGGGGTCGTTGATCGACTGCACGGTGTCCTTGAATTGGTCTTCCGACGACCGAATGAGGACGGCCAGCGCACCCTGCCCCGCGGCCGGCACGCACACCGAGTTGGTCAATAATTCGGCCACGTATTCCTGCTTGCTCAAGCGCTCGACGTCGGCCGCCGCCACCACGGCGCAGTCGACCTTGGCGCTTTTCACCTTTTGCATCACCGCGTCGATGCTGCCCTGCATGCGCACGATCTTCAAGTCCGGGCGGTAGTAGCGCAGCTGGGCTTCGCGGCGCATCGTGCTGGTCACGAGGCTCGCGTTCTCGGGCAATTCGTCGAGGATGCAATCGTTGTTGGAGATGAGCGCGTCGTAGGGAGTAATCCGGCGCGTGAGCGCCCCGATGGTGAGCCCGGCCGGCATCTTGGTGGGGAGTGCGGAGGCGTCCAGCACCAGCACGTCGCACTCGCGGTCCAGCAAAACGCTCATCAGGACCGCCAAGCGCTCGGGCGAACCCGGTGCCGCGCGCAGGAGATTCAGCGACTCCGGCTCTTCGGGGGTGACGAAGTCGATCGCGTGCTTCGATCCATACGCGTCGAGGAGCCGCACGACTTCCTCGAGCTGAACGCGCGAGAGGAGGTCGACGTCACTCGCCATACGACACGTCGTTTTCGTCGTCAAACGGGTTCCATCCGTACTGGGAGAAGGTGCACTGCGCGCCCGTCGGTAAGTGGGCGAAACGATAGCACAGCGCTAGGGGTAGGTCAACGCGGCCGGGACGCGGCGACGGCGCGTGACACGCTGACTCTCTAACGACCGATGGAGGTGCGGCGCTCGGAGACGTTGGTCGAGAAGTTCGACTGGAATGATATTGACGCGGCGGCACGCGCCACCGGCTGCGGTATCGCATCGGCGGCGGTTGCTTCCGCGGCGCGTCCTTCTATCATTGCGCGCAGGAACGCGACGAAGGCGACAGTCACCACACCGAGTCCGACGATGACCGGCACGGCGCTGCCCGTGGCGGCGGCGATGCCCAGCCCGGCCAGGACCGCCTGCAGGCCGTACAGGACCAGCAGGGTCTTGCGCGGCGACAACCCGGATTGGCGCAGCACGTGGTGCACGTGGAGATGGTCGGCCGCGAAGAGCGGCGCGCGCAGCACGATGCGGCGCGCCACCGCGAGCAGCGTATCCAGGATGGGAACACCCAGCACCAGCATCACGGCGGCGAACGTGTTCACCGTCGGCTGGCGCATGGTAATCAGGCACGCGATCTGGGCCAGGGTCCACCCGAGCAGCATGGCGCCGGTGTCGCCCATGTAGATGCGCGCGGGCGGGAAATTGAACAGGAGGAAGCCGAGGCACGCGCCCGCGATCGCGATCGAGCCCGCCACGACGCCGTCGGCGTTGTCCATGGTACCGATGACGGCGAAGGCGATCGACGCGATCAGCGCGACACCCGCCGCCAGCCCGTCGTGGCCGTCTACCAGATTCACCGAGCTCAACATGCCCACGATGAAGAGGAGCGTCACGACCCCGGCGACGACCGCGATCGAATCGATCATATGAATGCCGGTGAACAACCGGAAGCCGACCGCCACCAGCATGCTCGCGGCCACCACCTGCACCACGAGCTTGGGGCGCGCGGCCAGGTTGCGCGTGTCGTCGATCAGTCCCAGGAGGACGACGAGCAATGTGGCCGGCAGCGCCTTGCCGATCACCGTCGTGTGTTCCCCGGCGGCGATGGCAATACCGGCCAGCACGCCGAGCAAGAGCGCGATTCCGCCCAGATGCGGGATGACGTCGGGGTGAATCTTGCGACCGTTGGGCTTGTCGCCCACGCGCCAGCGGATCGCGAATTTTCTGATCAAGGGCGTTGCGAGCGCACTCACTGCGAGCGCGGCCACGAAGATCGTCATGTCACTGAACCAAGTGGAGCTTCCAAACAACGGACTGCCTCCTGCTGCAAACCCTGTTGCAGGTGACCGCGCCTCGGGCAAAGCGTTCCGAGGGTAGGTCGCGTCCCACAACCCTGTCAATTGTGATTCGTCCGTGGCTACCCTTTTAGCTTCAACAAGTTACCGACCATGGGGCGAACCTCGTCGGGGCGCATGATACGAAACGCCCATACCAGAAGCCCGTACAGCAGGACATGGGCCGCCGCGAGCGCCACCGTCCAGCCGCCCAGGGGGGAGTCGAGCTGGCGGATGACCGCCCACAGGAGCGCCGCAACCAGAACGCCTGCAAGAAGCGTGCGTATTCCCGCCCCGACCGCACGAGGGCTCACACGAACCCCGAATGTCCCGAATACTTCGCGAAGTCCAAACACGAGCAATAGTCCGTACGATACGATGGTCGCCACGATGGCCCCGCGCGAATGCATGCGCGGGATGAGAACCAGATTGAGAGCCAGGTTCAAGATCGCGGCGGCCGTCGTGAGCCAGGCGTAGGTCCGGATCTTCTCGGCCGCGAGCAGGGCCGGGAGCACCATCGCGCCCAGGCTTCGAATCACGACCACCCACGCGAACATCACCATCAGCTCGCCCGCGTATTTGTACTGGTCCGAGTACACGAGCGACAAGAGCGGCACCGACATGGCCACGAAGATCGACCCGAACAATACGCCCGAGACCAACGAGAGCCGCAGCGACGTTTTGATCAATCGCGCGCACTCGGCCGTGTCGCCGCGCGTGAAGCGCGAGGCGAGCGCGGGTCGCAGTGTCGTCACCAGCGCGAAGGCCGGAAACAGCGACACTTCGGTGACCGCGCGCGCGATCGAGTACTGCCCCACTTCTTCGAGATTGTCAAAATAGCCCAGGACCAGCTTGTCGACCTGTGAGTAAACCGTCACCGAGGCGGAACTGATCGCGAGCGGGATGCTCATCGCGAGCAAACGTCGGCGCATGATCGCGCGGTCGCGGTCTCCGGGCGCGGCGGGCGGCAGGTAGCGGCGCAGGAGCATCGAAAACGCGGCGATGCCGACCAGCCAGGCGGCCACGTAGCCGATCAATATGGCGACCGCTCCCAGGCCCAGGGCCACCACCGCGCCCGTCGCGACCACGCGCGTCGAGAGCATGGCCGCCCGCACGCGCGAGACCGTCGCGTGGCGGTTCAATCCCACCAGGAATTGCTCCTGGAACTCGTAGACGCTGGCGCAGAAGACGATGCCCGCCGAAACGCGCACCAGCCACACCAGCGAATCTTCGTGGAACCAGTGCGCGATCTGGGGAGCGAGAACGTACGTCGCCACCGACGTCGGCAGCGTGAACAGCAAACGCAAGTTCGACGCGGTGGAGAGCAGTGTCCGCAGCGATCCGGGTTTGCTGACACCGTACTCGCTCGCGAGACGCGACGCGCCCAACTCGACACCGAGCTTGGCGATGATCAGGACCTCGGTTGCGAACGCCATCGCCCACGACACCGCACCCCACACCAGGGGGCCGGAGAAGCGCGCGATGATCCACGAGACGACGAACGAAGCGATGACGGGGAGAAGCGAGAGGGCGAGGCTCCACGCGAAGCTCTTGCCCACCGGAGTGTGCTGAAACGACCAGGCGCTGCGGCTGCTCATTACGACTGCTCTTCGATAAACTCGGCAATCACCCGTGCGATCCGCGGGGCCGCCTTACCGTCCCACAATTCGGGAACCTTCGCGTTCTCTACGCCGTGTCGAAGCACGTCGCGCGCTTCGGCGGCGATTCGGGCCGGGTCGGTGCCGACCAGGCGGTTGGTTCCCTCGGTGACGGTAACGGGACGTTCCGTGTTGTCGCGGATCGTCAGACAGGGGATTCCGAGAGCAGTCGTTTCTTCCTGGATACCTCCGGAATCGGTGAGGACCACATTACTATACGTCATCAGCTTCATGAAGTCCAGGTACCCGATGGGGTCGATGAGCCGCATACGGTCGCCCTGAACCTCGATTCCGGCCCGTTCCATGACGTGCCGGGTGCGGGGGTGGACCGGGAACACGAGGGGGCATTCGGCCCCGATCTCGTTCAGAACCTGCACCAAACGCATCAGTTGGACGGCGTCATCGACGTTCGAAGGCCGGTGCAGGGTGACGAGGCCGTAGGCCTTCTTTGGGAGCCCCAGGGTCTCCAAGATGGTCGACTTTTCCGCGTCCGCGGCGTAGTAGCGGAGGCTGTCGATCATCACGTTGCCGACGAAATGGATCTTCCTTTGGTCGACGCCCTCGCGTTGGAGGTTGGTGTCCGCATCCGGCGAGGTCGTGAACAGAAGGTCGCACAGAATATCGGTGACCATACGATTGATCTCTTCCGGCATCTTGCGGTCGAAGCTGCGCAATCCGGCTTCGACGTGCGCGACGGGGACGTCGAGCTTCACGGATACCAATGTGCACGCCATGGTCGAGTTGACGTCGCCCACCACGACTACGAGGTCGGGGTCGGCGTCCTTCATCACGGGCTCGAAGGCGAGCATGACCTTCGCGGTCTGCTCCGCGTGCGTGCCCGATCCCACGCCCATGTGGACGTCGGGGCGCGGCAGGCGCAAATCGTCGAAGAAGACCTTCGACATGTTGTCGTCGTAGTGCTGGCCGGTGTGGACGAGGGTGATGTGGAACTGCTTCAGCGCGTCGAGCGCGCGCCACACGGGTGCCACCTTCATGAAGTTGGGCCGCGCCGCGGCGACAAGGAGTATGCGTGGGGTTCGGTAGTGCATGTGCAACGTGCAGTGCCGCCGACTTATCGCTTGTCGATCGCGATCTGGCGAACATCGCGGGTCGTTACACCAACGCGTGATCTTCCAGCGAAATACAGTTGATCGCCACGAACCTCAAACGTGCCGTTTATTCCGCCGAAAACGGCATACCCGTCGGCGATCCTCTTCAGGAACACGCAGTACTCCTTGCCTATTGCAGGCATCTCACGCCACGGAGCGGAATCTCTCCAGTCCGGCCAGTAGTCCCCCGACATCAACTGCCGAACCACGATTTTCGTCTCCGTCCCATGTCCATCAAACCACACGACGCGTTCAAGGAATATCGACATTTGGACGGCGCGAGAGTCTACCGCCCCCGCAATTGTGCTCAGTCGAACATCACTCACTATGCCGGTAACGGCGGCGTCGGATTTTTCCAGGACTCGAGTCGGAGAGGTTTCCTGGAGCTGGGTGATCAGCTCCGAGAGGTCAGCCAGAACGACCCCATCGCCTTGCCACACCCAACCTTCGTTTCTCCGGACGAACCGCGCCGCTTCCGTGTTGAGCCAGTAGGATCCGCCGAGTACAGTCTCCCCCCAAACGAGCCCCACAAAGATGTCCTGCCCAGGCTCGTAGTTGCTCTTGAACCCCGAGATGCTCACGAAGGAAACGAAATCGACGGTGTCACGAGTCCAATCTCCGCGTAGAACCTCTTCGACGCTCACTCGCACCATGGCGACAGGGAGAAACGAATCCGGATTTCCTGGCATCATCGGCAATGCTTCGTTCCGCGGCTTCATTTCAACATCTGCAGTGACTATTCGCCCACGGACGACTATGTCGCAGTAGCGCATCTCGGTAATCCAGGGAGGCTCGGCGTTTCCGATAGTAATCGCGATGGTCAGGCTCGTTAAGAGTTCGTACATCACAGTGACTCTCCCCCGCTTCATGCGGCTCCGTCCCGGCTCTTGAATAGTCTAGCGCGTCCTTCGAGCGTTTTCCAGCCAGCGATCTCTCACGCGGCCTTCATCGTCGTATCACGCGTCAGTTTACAGGCCCACGTTAGAATGCGAGTACCCATGCTTGCGGATGCTCAGCTCTCCGACGCGCGTCACTTCGTCTTTCCCTTGGCCAGCTTGTCCTTATATTGCTTCTCGTAGTACTCGCGGAAGGCGCCCGATTTGACGCGCTCCCACCAGCCGCGATTGTCGACGTACCAGCGGACGGTCTCTTCCATCGCGGGAGCAAATTCCGTGCGCGGCGCCCAGCCCAGGACGCGCACTTTCTCGGCGGCGAGCCGGTAGGCGCGGTCGTGGCCTTTGCGGTCTTCGATGAAGACGATGCGCGAATTCGTCTTGCCGACGTGCTTCAGGATCAATTCGGCCACGCGCAGATTTGGCTGCGATTTTCCTACGGCGATGTTGTAGACCTCGCCGTCGTTGCCCTTCTCGGCGACCGCCAGGATGGCGCGGCAGTTGTCCTCGACGAAGATCCAGTCGCGTTCGTGGAGCCCGTCGCCGTAGAGCGGGAGGTCTTTCCCCTCCATCGCATTGGTAATGAAAAGCGGGATGAACTTCTCGACGTGCTGGTAGGGACCGAAGTTGTTCGAGCTGCGCGTGATGACGAGCGGGAGTCTGTACGTGTTGGCGAACGCGAGACACATGAGATCGCCGCCGCACTTGCTGGCGGAATATGGATTGCCGGGGCGCAGCGGCGATGTCTCGTCGAAGTCCTTTCCGGCGCTGGAGCCGTAAACCTCGTCGGTGGAGATCTGCACGTAGCGCTTGACCTTCAGCTCGCGCGCAAAATTTAGAAGGTTGTAGGTGCCCTGGATATCGGTCTCGATGAAGCTGGCCGCCTCTTCGATCGACCGGTCGACGTGGGTCTCGGCCGCGAAGTTGAAAACGACCTCGGCGTTGTCCATCGCGACGCGTACGGCCGCCGGCTCTCGGATGTCACCCTTGATGAAGCGCACGCTTCCGGAATCGACCAGGTCGGCGATGTTCTCCAGGTTGCCGGCGTAGGTGAGCGCGTCGAGCACGGTGATCACGGTCTTCGGGTGCTCGCGCGCCACCATGCGCACGAAGTTCGACCCGATGAAGCCGGCCCCGCCGGTGACGAGGATGGAGCGAAAGGGCATCTATGTCTCTCCGAGCGCTTCGAGATCGGCGATGTCGCGTTTGCGGCCGGACGCGCGCTTGTTCCGGACGAACTCCGCGCGGCCGATAAAATGGACCGGGACGTCGCCGTACGTCGAAGCCACTTTCCCCGCGCTCGCCGCCTCCCACGCGACGCCGGCAATCGACGTGAGAATGTCGACGCGAACCGGCGGGACACCGAGCTGAATCACGCGGTCCGGCGTCGTGAAGTCCTCCAGCGATAAATCGACGGCCTCGAACCCGAAATCCAGGAGCGCCCCGAGGACGCGCTTTGCGTTCTCGCTCGTTGGATTGACAAATACGTCGAGATCGCCCGTAAAACGAGGAGCGCCGTGGAACGCCAGTGCGTATCCACCGACGATCACGTACTCAACTCGTCTTGAGTTGAACGACTCGAGCAACTCTTTGAAGTCTCTCTGTGTTTCCATGATATTGTCGACGATAGAATTCGACGGCTGCGATTCGCTCCTCGGGCGACTTCGACAACCAGAAGCGAAGATCGTCCTCGGCGGATGCTTGCTGCAAGGTTCTTTTTCGGATCGATTTCTGAATCATCGCGGTTTTCCTCGTCCAAACGAATCGTACACGAAGCCCTCGCCTTCCACGCGGGCGGGAGAGTATACGTTGCGGCAATCGATGAAGACCTTGCCGCGCATGACCGCCTTCAAGCGGTCGAAGTCCAGCTCGCGGAACTCGTTCCACTCCGTGACCAGGACCACCGCGTCGGCGCCGTTGGCCGCGTCGTACGCGTTCTTCGCGTACTCGACGGGCGCCTTCACCTGCTTGCGGAAGTTGTCCATCGCGACCGGGTCGAACACCTTGACGCGCGCGCCCGCCTTCAAGAGCTCGTGCACCACGCGCAGCGCGGGCGCTTCGCGCAGGTCGTCGGTGTTGGGTTTGAAGGCGAGGCCGAGCAGCGCAATCGTCTTGGCGTTGAGTTCGCCGGTCGTGCGCATGAGCTTTTCGATGGCACGTCCTGGGAGGTCACGATTCACGGCGTGGGCGGCCGAGATTACCGGCGCGTCGTAGCCGCGTTCGCGCGCGACGTGGATCAACGACGCGACGTCCTTGGGCAAGCACGAGCCTCCGTAGCCGATGCCGGCGTGCAGGAACTTCTTGCCGATGCGGCCGTCGAGTCCCATCCCGCTCGCCACGTCGTCCACGTTGGCGCCCAGCAATTCGCAGATGTGCGCCATTTCGTTGATGAACGAGATCTTCGCCGCGAGGTACGAATTCGACGCGTACTTGATCATCTCCGCCGATTCGAGCGAGGTCCACACGATCGGGGTTTCCAAGAGATACAGCGGCCGGTACACCTGCTTCATCAACTGGCGCGCGCGCTCGGTCTCGGCACCCACGATCACGCGATCGGGGCGCATGAAATCGCCCACCGCGGAGCCTTCGCGCAGGAACTCCGGATTGGCGACGATGTCGCACTCGGCGTTCTTGGGCTTCTCGGCCGCGATCACGTGCCCGATCTCGCGCGCCGTGCCGACGGGCGCGGTGCTCTTTTGCACGACGACGGTGTACCCTTCGAGATGCTTCGCGATGTCACGCGCGGCAGCGAATACGAAGCTCAAGTCGGTGCCGCCGTCCTCTTGCGGCGGCGTGCCCACCGCGATGAACACCACTTCGGCCCCGCGCACCGCGGGTGCCAAGTCGGTGGTGAACTGGAGACGCTCGCCCTCGACGTTCTTGACCACCACGTCCTTGAGCCCCGGTTCGTAGATGGGGATCTCGCCGCGGCGCAGCGCGGCGATACGATTCTTGTCGATGTCGACGCACGTCACGTCGTGGCCGAAGTCGGCGAGGCACGCCCCGCTCACGAGCCCGACGTACCCGGTGCCGATCATGGTGATGTTAGCCATGCGTTTTCTCCAACACCCCGTCCCAGTAATCGAGCAGGGCCTTCAACGTTTCTTGAATCGTGATCTTGGTGGTCCAGCCCGTGTGCTGGCTCATCTTCGACGGATCGCCGCGCAGCTCGGGCGTGTCGACCGGGCGCAGTCGCGCGACGTCGACGCGAATCGCGACGTGCACGCCGGAGAGCGCGCACAACTCGCGCAGGAGGTCGCCCACCTTGAACGATTGCCCCGAGCACACGTTGTAGGTCTCGCCCATGCGCCCCTTTTTCAGCAAAACGACGTACGCGTCGCACACGTCGCGCACGTCCAGAAAATCGCGGCGCACGTCGAGGTTGCCCACTTCGATCTCGGCGCCGCGCAGCCCGCGGCGGATCTCCGCCACCTGCTTGGCGAAGCTGGACAGCACGAACACGTCGCTCTGGCCGGGGCCGGTATGATTGAAGCTGCGCGTCATCATGGCGTCGACGCGGTAGAGCTTGGCGTACATGCGTCCGTAGTGGTTCTGGATCGACTTCGCGAGCGCGTACGGACTCTCGGGATTGACCGGCGTGTCTTCGCGCACCGGAATCTGCGCCGGGTTGACCGACCCGTACTCGTCGGCCGAGCCGACGAGCAGAATGCGCGCGCACGATTTTTTGCGGCGCGCGTGCTCCAGGAGGTGCAAAGCCGGAGTGGTGCCGTCGTGCAGCGTCGACGCGGGTGCTTCGAACGACTTGGCCACGCTGGATTGCGCCGCGAGGTGCACGATGCACGCCGGCGACGATTCGTCGAGGACACTCGCGACGAAGTCCGCATCCGTGAGATCGCCGCGCAGGTGGCGCTTGCCCTTGAACGCGGGATCGGTCTCGGAGCGGTCGGCGCCCCACACCTCGTAGCCCGCGCCGGAAAGTCGCTGCACGAGGGCGCGGCCGACGAATCCGTTGCATCCGGTAATAAGTGCGCGTTCCACTTATCTTCCGCGCCAGTAGTCGAGCGTATCGCGCAAGGTTTGCTCGAAGGGGATGGTCGGTTTCCAACCCGTGTCCGCGCGGAACTTCGAGCAATCGCCCAAGAGCAGCATCACGTCCGACGGGCGCAGGCGGTCCTTGTCGGTCTCGATCTTGATCTTCGCCGTCGTCATGGCCAGCAATTGATCCAGCATGTCGCGGATCGACCAGCACTTCTCCTGGCAGATGTTGTACACCTCGCCCGGCTTCCCCTTCTCGAGGGAAAGCCAGTACGCACGCACCATGTCGCGCACGTCGGTGAAATCGCGCTTGGCCTCCAGGTTGCCGACGCGCAAGACCGGCGGCTTGACACCCCGCTCGATGTCGACGATCTGCTTGGCGAAGTCGCTCATCACGAACACGGGCGCGCGGCGCGGTCCTTCGTGGTTGAACCCGCGCGTGCGCACGATGTCCATCTTGTAGCTCATGAAGTACTGGTAACCGAGCAGGTCCTGCCCCACCTTGCTCACCCCGTAGGGCGACAGCGGCCGCAGCGGATTGGTCTCCTTGATGGGGACTTCGTTCTCGTACACCATGCCGTACTCTTCGCTCGAGCACGCGAGCTGGATGCGGCACTCGAGTCCGATTTTGCGCACCGCCTCGAAAATGTTGAGCTGACCGATGACGTTGGTGGTGAGGCTTTCCGCCGGCGCCTTCCACGACGTCGGCACGAAGCTCTGCGCCGCGAGGTGAAAGATGTAATCGGGGCGAATGTGCTCGACCACGTCGCGTGTGCTGGACGCATCGCGCAGGTCGCACTCGTGCAGCGACACCTTGCCCACCAGGTGCTCGACGTTCTCCATGCGGCTGCGCCAGCGCACGATCCCGTGCACGTCGAGCCCGCCCTTGGCGAGGCAGAAATCGGCCAAGTGGCTCCCGGCGAAGCCCGTTATTCCGGTAATGAGAACACGCAAAAGAGATGGTCCTTTCAGTGGTCAGCCGCCGACCGCGAAGCTAGAGCCTAAGAGAAAATGCGGTTGTGGTCAAAGAGTTTGCGTGGTCGAGGGGGAACACGCGGGGCGGCGATTTGGACTATACTATGTGTGTGCCCATCCGCCTTCGAATCCCATTGCTCGGATTCCTGATCCTGCTCGCATCGAACCCGCTTGTTGCGCTCGAGCCGGACGCCGGCACGCCGCGTATCGCCCGACGACTCAACTTGGACCGGGGCGGTCAGTTTGGCGGTCCATTCGCGACGTCGCATGCCTCCGCGGACACCACGATTCTGGGCGCCTGGCGCTTCGACGCTGGGCCTGTGTGCGAGTTGCAGGGATGGGCGTCTGTCGACCTCACCGCGGGCGTCGACGATTTTGGCGATTACGCCGGGCTGTCCTCATCAATCGGACTTGTACAACGAGACGCATGCGCCAAGAACCTCTCGTGCGCGTGGGCGTTCATCGCTCGCTCGACGGATACCTATTCATGCGGCGGCTTTCCCACCCAGGCATCGGTTCCC